>NZ_BAABGP010000007.1:0-52473 GCF_039541635.1 Microbacterium panaciterrae | reverse complement strand
ACCGCGCCGGCGCCGTCCTACACGCCTGCCTCACCTGGGCAACCCTAATAGGAGACACGCCCTAGACGCCCTCGCGCTCGCCGAGGGCACCGAGCTCTACCTCGGACTCGTGCACCGCGAGGACGGTGCCGAGGGCGCCAACCGCCGCATCGCCGCCGCCTCCGCGCACGTCGCAGAGTTCGGCGTCGCGACGGAGTGCGGCATCGGCCGTGCCCCCGCCGGATCCACCGAGGGGATCCTGCGCACCCACGCCGAGGTCGCCGCGGGCTGGTGAGGCGCCCTGATTCGCGCTGGATCCCGGCATCGCGTGTCCCCCGCGCCCCGCACCCGCGACTGCACGGGATCCTGCCCAGTGCACGGGATCTTCACGCAGACAAGCCGTGCACTCGGCAGGATCCGGTGCACCCGGCGGAGTCGGGAGCAGCGATCCGCTCGATTCGCGCGTGACCGCGGCGTCGCGTAAGCTATTCCGCGGTGACGTGTCCGAGCGGCCGAAGGTGCAACTCTCGAAAAGTTGTGTAGGGTAACCCCCTACCGTGGGTTCAAATCCCACCGTCACCGCCACGGGGGCCTTCTAAGGTCTTCACGAAATTGATCTAAGAACTACCCCCAAAAGAGAACGGCTCCGCTACTGCGGAGCCGTTTCTTCGTGTTCATGCGGGATTTGAGCTCATGTTGGCTCTGGTAGCACTGGCTTTTAGGCTGATGCGGTCGGGTTGGAGGGGATTCTGGGCAGGCTGGCGCCGATCGTATGCGCGGACATGCGCGTCGGGTGCTCCCGGGCACGCCAAATAGCGCCTACATGCGTGGGCGCGATTGTTCGTGTAGACGAGCGTCGGTCTATGTTCGCAGCGCGGTGATCTCAAGCGGTTGGTCTCGACCGGGGACGTATATGCTTTCGTGCTTCGGTCCCCACCTGCGCTTGTAAGTCCCCCAGCCGGCGAAGTCGCGGCGACGCGAGCGTGGATAAATTGCCTTGATCGTCTTGATTGCTTCTTGCGCTTCACGCTTCAGGAACGACTGGAGTTTTCGCATGTTGGCGGACACGATCAACATGGTGACCAGGACCTGCTGGGCGGCGAGCCCGGACGCGGACCGACGTCCGGCGGATGCAAGGTTCTCGGCGTGTTCGTCTTTGATGTACCCGTTCATGCCTTCGACCATGTTCCGGTCGGCCTGGTAGACGGTTGCCCACTCGCGGGTGCCGTATCGAAGATGCTGCTTTGACTTGATCGTTTCGTCGTTTTCGACGAACGTTGCCGAGGTGTTGCAGCAGATCTTGTCCGGCTTCGTTGGAACGTTCCGCTTGAGTACACGCGGCTTCGGTTTCTCGGAAGATTCCGGGTGGATTTCCCGTAGTGGGCACTCAATCTTCGCTTGCTTTCCGAGGGCCGGGCACATCTTCTTCACTTTGCCGGAGACGTCGGGTGCCTCTTTGTTTCGGAGTTCGTAGAGTGACCGCTCCTGGATGAGCGCGCGGTAGGTCTTCTCGTCGAATTCGAGTTCGTTGGCGCGGATTGACGCGTTGATCAGTTCTTCCGGCGTGCCCGGACACAGGTGTGCACCTTCAACGTAGATGGATCCGTTCTGGCCGCCCTCCTTCTCGCCAAGTTCCCTCTTTGTGAAGTCGAAGACGGGCTGATAGCCCATGTTTCGGACCGGTTTGTGGAATTGGTCGACTGATGAGTTGGAGGAGTAGCCGCGGTCGACGGAGAATCGTCCCGCGGAGTGGCCGGCGTTCAGGAGCTGCTGTCCGAGCTTCACGGCCTCGCCGGGGATGTCGACGTTCGGAACACTCAGTGTGAATGCTCGGATGGTGATCGGGAAGTCTGTCTCCTCGCCGAGGTTGCTTCCGCAGCTAACTGCGAAGTTCGCGGCGAAACCCCACACATAATCGTCGGGCTTTTTGTACCAGGCGGCGTCCATCTCCTTGACCAGACGTTCGTACTCTTCGCCCGTCTGCTGGTTCTTCCTAGTTCCGCGTTTCGTGTACACGGGCACAGGCGTCTGATCGACGGAGATGTTCGCGACCCGCTGCCGACGGCGGAGGCGTCGCGGCTGCATGGTGAACGTCATTTGTAGGAGCTGTTGGCTGAACCAGTCGAGGCGTTCCTTCTTGCGGCGCATCGTGTTCAGGTCGCGGGCGGTGAGGATGGCTTGACGTTCTGCGTTGTTGAGGAGTCGGCGGCGGTTGCCTTTGGTGTCGAGGTGGGGGTCCATCGTGTCGAGGATGCGCTGGAAGGCGTTGTAGGCGTGGTTCTGCCAGTTTTTCTCCTCGGTCCCGCCCTTTTCCGGGTTTCTGGGTGGAAGAGCCTGGGGGATGCCGAGGAAGTCGCGGGATTCTTTGGTCAGTCTTCGGTGCATGACTTCAGCGATCGCTGTTTCGTTGAGTGGTGCGTGTTCTCGGGCGAGTAGCAGGAGGACGACGAGTATCGTCCTGTCGTCGACGTATGGTGCGGGGCCTCCGGGGTGTTTGCCGGCTCGGTCTTCGTCGCGCCATTCTTTGATTTTTGGGAGCACCCCGGTGATCTGGATGCACTTGTCCGTGGTGAGCACTTCATGGTGGGGGAACACTGCGTGTCGACCGCTGAAGGTGTGCATCTCCTGTTCGGTGAGGAGAAGATCGGTGTCGACGTCGAAGCCTTCGATGAGGTCGTTCATGCGTCACCGCCGACGATCTGGTCGAGGTAGTCGTCGAGGTCGTAGTCGGGCATCCGCGGCATGTAGGCGACGAGCCCGTCGACGGAAACTCCGGCGAGGCCGGCTAGGACGTCGGGTCGGAGCCCACGCATGAGGTGTTCGATGATCCAGGTGGCTCGCATGCCGGATGCGTGCGGGTGTGGTTCGTTGGGTGCATCGCGGTGGAGGTAGTAGGCGAGCGAGTCGGCCTTGCGAGATTCGCGGTACCCGTCGATGGCGACGTCGTCTGGGTCCCGGTTGCCGAGTCCTCGGATGAGTAGTCCCGCCCAGTCGGCGCGTACGGGCACCGTTCTCGGGTGCTTGCCGTGGACGCGGACGACGGTGTGGCCCGCGATTTGGGTGATGTCTCCGACTCTCGCGTCGTTGATCTCCTTGGCGGTTAGGCCGGCGCCGAAGCCGAGCCCGAGGAATACGCGCATGTTGTTGCGTTGCCGTTCGGTGTTGCGGGTATTGGTCGAACTGACGAAGGCGACCTGTTCGTCTGGGCTGTAGTACCAGAGGGACGGGCGGATGTCTCTCTGGGGAGGTTTGCGGGGATAGGTGGGGTCGTCGTCACCTATTCTCCCGATCAGATTTCGAAGTCTGGTCCGTTCGTTCCGACGCGCAGCCGGGGTGTGTTTGCTGAGCTCCTCCTTGTCGAAGCGGAACAGAACGGAAGGGGTGAGGATGTCGGCAGGATCCTGGAGGGGCATTCCGTGGAGGTACGCCCAGAGGGCAAGTTTCGATAGGGAGGTCAGGTAGCTTCTGACGACCCTGGTCGGCAGGTATGCGAGCTGGACCACGGTTGCACGTACGAAGTCGGCTATCGCGTCCCAGTGTTCGCCTGCGTTGCGGTACCGGTACGCGGCGATGACACGGCGGTTTTCTTCCTGTTGGTTAGAATAACCAGTGGAAGGCGTCGCGGCTAGGGTCGGTTCGGGATTGGTTGGGTTGGTCACACGAGGGTAGATGCGATCGCGAGTTGCGCCTTTGGCGCAAATGCGCTTTTAGGGCAAACGCGAGGCTGCTCCATCCGATTCGCGCGGATTGGGTTGTCCTCCGCGAATCCCGCGGCCTAACCCGAATACTTGGGCGGTCGATAGTGGACAAACGATGCGCATGGATCAAGTCGAAATTGCCGGAGTCGCCGCCTTGGCGGCAGGTTACGAAGTCACTGATTCAAACCAGTGGGAGGCGTTTCGGACGGCGTTGCGTTGCTTTGGTCAACATCCGGGCGCCCTATTTCCGACGCGTATCTGGTTCCCTGCCTGGCTCCTCGGTCTCGGCGTCGGTCTCAGCCCGGCGTTCTTGATCCTTTGGATCCTCTTGACTCAGGCGGGCGACGGTGGCTGGCAAACGTGGTTGTCGTTGATTCCAGCCTTCAGCTGCGGTGTAGTAGTGATCTTTGCGGCCTTTGTGATCTTTCCTGCCTGGAAGGCCATCTACCTGTCACCGCGAAGACCGAACTGCATTGTCCTATGCGACCCGGGAAGAGCTTTCATGACGGTCAGCTTCGAGCGGTCCAGATCAGGTGATTCCTGGATTCTTAGGCCGAAGGACCTTGTTGCCGTCAGGCGGGGTGAGCATCTAGCCGACGCGATGGTGCGTTCTCTTCTCAAACAGGTTGACGACGTCGGGAATATCCAGATCCGAAGCACCGCTCAGACGAAGCGGCTGGCCCGAATCTATTACCACGAGCGTTTCGGATTCGATTACGGACCAGGAAGGAGGATCGCCTACCCGCCTAGTCGGGAATGGGAATCCGCATAGCCACCAGAGGCCGGCCAGCGTTCCTCCAGCCTCTAGCCCAAAGGCAGCGCCTCCGGCGGCCTGACAGAACGCGACTGTCGCTTTCGATGCGCCAGCAATGGACCACGCGGGCCCAGCAGCAGCGATGACAGCACCAATAGCTGCTGCGGCTAGAACAATTGCAACACAAGCCACAGCCCGCCGTACAGAAATACCCATAGCATCCTCCATGGAAGTAAATGCGGCGAAGACCCAGGGCGCGGAAGCAATAACCGGAAGATTGATCCGCGCGGCCATTCTCAACTGGATTCGCAGTCGCAGGATCGTTCAGCTTGGAGCAACTCGCCTTCGTTCAAGTTGGCCAACTCGAGCAGGCGCCGGAAACGCTCGAAGGGGTTGCAGCGGTGAATGATCTCGGAGTTGTCGGACATGGGCACCTTTCTCAATTGTTTTTCTTGTGCAACAGGCCTATGCGCGGCATTCGTGAAGCGTGGAGGTATCTCCCATACCTCGAAGGTTTGCGCCAAAGGCGCAAACACTAATACGATCGCAGGATGTCGTCGCCCCGTTTCGTTCCAAAGTCGTACGCGCTGGAACCGAAGAAGTTCGGCAGCGCTGAAACGATCGGTTGGAAACCCTCGGTGAGGATGTCCGCGACGGAACTCGACAACCTTGCTTCGGCTCAGATACAGCACAGCGTTGCCGTGAATGTCCGACGCGCGATCCTGCGAGCAGGTCTGACCATCGAGGACGCGGCGGCAGAGAACAACATCGACTACGGCCGGCTCGGCCGGCTTCTACGAGGCGACATCATCATGCGGCTCGAAGACGTCGCGTGGGCGGATCGGGCATTTGGGCTTGGAATCCTGCCGAGTTTAGTTCCCGCCGGTACCCACGGCGCGAATCGTCCGAGTTCTAGCTGATCGGTGCTACCGATCGGCGCAGCCGCACGACGGCTTGGCCCGACTGAGTTCGTTGATCGTCATTGAGGACATCACCATCAGACGCTGGAGGCGGATTCCCGGATCGCCCGTGTGAACTATTGGCAAGTTTCGGTCGAGGACACCTCGCCTGCTAACGACATCGAACTGGCGTCCGATAGTTTCAACAGGCGGCTCATGTCCGGGAGCTGGAAGATCGGGGAATCCGCCGGGAGCGGCTCCCCGAGGATCAGGGAGACTTCCTCCGGGGATGCGTCCCTATACTGTCCAGCCTCGATGTAGCCGAGGCGGGTGATCTGTTCTCCGGTCATTTCAATTGAAGCGACCCGAGGTGTGATTTCAGACATGCGTGTAATCCCGTTCTGTTCAAGTTGATGCTGTCGACGCTCTATGCGCGGCAGGCAGAGAGGCCCGAAATCAATGCGGAAAGTCCGTGAGACGATCACCGAGGATGATGCTCTCGCCATCGTTCACCTGGCGCGAAACTTGTTCGGCGACGACACCCGAATTGACGACCTAGTGGATCTGGTAGTCGAGGAATCTCCGGAACTCCGTCGCCGCCCGGTTTTCGTCATCGGACGACCAAACGACCTCGTTGGGTATGTGTGCGGGCAACGCCAGACCCGGGTTCTGACCGGCGTTCCCTACGTGTCGGACTCGACGATCGAGGTGCGTTCACTCGCGGTCGCCGCCGAATATCGTGGGCAACGGTATGGGCGCGCCCTCCTGAAAAGTGCCCTCGAGTGGGTGCGTTTCCATCGATACCAGCAGTTGATCGCCCAAGTGCCCTTGGGCATGGAGTCGCTATTCGAAGCCGCAGGCTTCACCGTGAGCGCGACCGGATGGTCGTGGCTTGAAGCTTCCTCGTACAGCACGCCCTCGAATAGAACGGCCAACAAGTCGGACGGATTCGACGCGCGCCTCGTGTCGATGGAGCCTGAACGAGAACAGGGCTACGGAGCCGTTGCTCAAGCGAACGGAGAAGCGGCATTGACTGTGCCATTCAAGGCTGGTCATGCACGCGAGGAAATCCTCGACGAGATCCTGATGTTGCCGTCGCCGCCGGAATGGGTTACCCGCTCGCTTCGCCGAGGCGCGCTGTCCGATCGGACCAACTGGTCAGAGGAGGCGTCCGCTCACTTAGTTCAGGCAGAGGGTTCTTTCGCTGCTCGCTCGCGGAGAATGGACACGATCTCGGGACGGTAGCGCTCGCGGACGCGATGCTTGACGCCCTTCTGCATTTCCATAACCAGTTTGCTGATGGACTCGGCGTGGCGGACCTCACCTTTGGCCGCGAAAAACGCACGTAGCCAGGAATCTGTGTCGAGAGGGTACCCCTCCGCCGTGAACGCTCGGACAAGTTGGACGACCGCGGCCTTTCCGTTTCCTGACGAGAGCCCGTTGTACTGTTCGGAGACCATGCACTTCGCGGCCTCAAGTTGGACGGGGTCGACCAATGGGGCGGCTCCGCCCGTGTGGAGGTCGATCGCGCCGAGTCCGTCCAGCATGATGCGTACCATGTCTTTGCGCGACCAGACAATGACAAACAGACGTGACACGCGTCCGACATCGACAACGTCGTTAAGCGTCTGGCAGTCGTGTTCCAGGTAGGGATGAAGTGCCACAAGGGCACCCTCGACCGGTTCGCCCGGTTGTCGAAGTTGCCGAAAGTCTTGGAACTGGACGACCTTCGCGGAGTGAGCGCTTCCGACAACGTATTCGACGAACTCACGGTCAGCGCTGTTCAGCGAAGCGTATTTCTTCAGATCGGTCGTCGCGAAGACAGTCGGGAGGTCACCGAGCCAGTCACGAATGATCTTGCTTTGAGGTGCCATGCCGGTTCCGTGTTGTCCCCAGTCTTCGCGGACCATATAGGCGAGATCTGTCATGCCATCAGCTTGCCGGAAGCCTCGGACAATCGAATGGAGCCCGACCGGTTGGGCGTTCGCACCGTTCCGAACGGAGAATCGACTCCCCCTTCGAAGCTCATCAATAAACGCATTCTCAGAAGAGATCTGGCATCGCGGTGGCTCCCCGCTAGTCACCGCTCACTTCGTCGCGAGATGCGATCTGATCGGAGGAACCGGTCGCGGATCGCAGAGTCCGAGGGGTTCGCGCACGGGCTCGCACTACAGAGTCATTGTTTTCGGTGGGTCAGCCTGAGTACTTCTTCGACGGTAGGTGCTGCCGCGAATCTCATGTAGCGATCGAGTCCTTCGGCCCGCTGAAGGCCGGCGGCAGACAAGCGAGGTAGCCAAAGGAAGTTGCACTAGTGCAGCTTTCAGCCAGTCCGCACGTGCGGCGGGAAGGAATTCTGATACTCGCACGCGCGATCCAGCAAGTCGGGGCCAACGGGCCATGCACGCTTGGGTATATCCGAGTGGAACCTCCCCTACTAACATGTGATCGCGGCGGCGGGTCGTCAACGGCCCGCCGCCGTTCCGCAACTGAAAAAGAATATGGAAGGCGATCATTGATGACTAGCCCAACAATCCGACTTCGTAGCGCCAGTCTGGCCCGAAGGGTCGGTTTCGCAAGCACCGCAGCACTCGCCGGTGTGCTCCTTTTCTCGGGATGCTCTGCCCTCGCCGACCAAGCGGTTGCCGCACCGAAGCCGAGCGCAACGCACACAACCGAAGATTCAGGTATAGCCGTCACCTGCTCAGCGGTGTCGGCCATCCAGACAGCTATCAACGGCGCAATGACGGAGCGCACTGCCGGAACGCTCACTGATGCTCAATTCGCGGGGATAGTGAATCTCATCCCGTTTCAACTCAAAGGCATCACTCAACGGCCGGACGCGGGGCTGCGCGACGAAATCGCGAGCCTCATCGCGGACACTGCACATACTGCACCGATTGTTGCCGGTGCGTCCTTCAATCCAGACGGCGCACCGTTCCGCGACGACATGTTGAAAGTGCAGAACGCCTGAACGGCGAACGGAACCGAAACCTTCGCAATTTCGACGATGCCAGGCGGATAGCATCGCGCTATCACCAAGGACTTAATCGCGCTATTACCAAGGACCTAAAGGATTGAGGCAATGCGCGTTTTTCGCGCCAAAACGATCGTTGCTGCCCCCGGAAGCTGATAACGTCCCTCTGCCCCTTGACTTCGTTGAGTCCATGGTCAGCGTCTCGCCGGATCGAGGTTGAGCGTAGTTCCTAGGTTGACGGTCGGGTGGGTGTAGTCGCCCTGGGCGCGGTCGGGGTTGAGGTATTCGAGGTCGTCGACGGAGATCCCGAGCCGTTTCGCGATGTCACGATAGGTGTCGTCAGCAGCGACTAGGTACGACGTGGGGATTCCACCTGCGGAAGTTACCGTCCCTTCTGCGCCGGGTTCGCTTCCTGAATCGATGGGACGTAGCGAGGGTCGCGGGTCGGTTAGCGTCCACTTCAGAGGCGCGGACGCGATCCCCTTGAGGTCGCATCCCTCGGACGATGCAGGGTCGGTTTGCGCGATTGTGAGGGCAACAAAGTTGCTGGGATTGGTCCAGCCGGGCGACGTTGACGGAAGCAGGGCGGTGAGGACGCTTTCTGGAGCTGTTTCGCCAGCGTTCCACGCGTAAGCAGCCTGCTCACATACCGACGTCTCCGGTTCGTTCAAGAGAATGGATACCTGGCCGGGATGGCTGGAGACGAAGTCCGACACCGTGATACTGAAACGGCCGTCAGTCTCCTCAATCTTGACCGTTCCGGAAGTTGCCTGGTCCGGTGACGCGAGGGTTCCCGTCGCAACCGTGACGGAGGTCGTCGCCGCTTTGCCGTCATCGGTGTGAGCTGGTGTGTGGCTGTTTGATGTGACGTGGTGGACGGCCGGCTCGTCGGCGGTGCACCCAGCCAAGAAAGCAAGACCTGCGAAAGCCGTCGCAAGTAGTGCCGGCGAGTGTGTCAGTTTCCCCATTACATCTCCTTCTTTATCGTAGGCAGCCGATCGGTTCGATTCGTCGTCCACTTGGATGGGGCGTCCGACTTGCCCCGGCCGGTCACTCTCCCCCGTCTATGCGCGGCACAGCCAGCCGGTCTACTCGACACCGATCGGGGATTTGTGCTTCCTATTTCGGTAGCGGGCACGCCTTGGTGATCGCCGCAGCTTTGTCGCCATCCATGCCGGCGCCGTCCGCTGGATACCAGTTTTGGTGTGGCCACTTTGCCACGAAGTCGGCGCGCGACGGGGCCGGCGGTTCAGTGATGCCGTTGGCCTCGTAGCAGGGCACCAGGAACTCGGTGAGGTAATCGTAGAGATACTCAAGTTGTTGCGGAGTCGGTGGCGGGGTTGGACGGTAGGGATGTTCGGCATTGCAGAGCCAAGCACCGATCGCCTCCTGCTCATCGCTCGCGTCGGCGCCGACACTGGTGGGCGGGTCGCCCTTCTTCGCCCCGGCCGGGTACCCGTTAGCGATCGGGACGCCGTGCTCGGAGTAGCACTGGGACATCACGGAGACCTCGGCGGCGTCGGTGATGTACCCACCGAAGGCCACCGGAGGCCGAAGGGCCGCGGGGTACTGGAGCAGCACCTGACGCCAGGCCTGATCGGCAATGGAGAGACGAATCTGTTCGATCTGGGTCGGGGTCTGCGGCGCCGGGGCTGGCGAAGACCCTAGGTCGGGGATCGGCACGGTCACGGCGAGCGGTGTCGGCGTAGGTGCCAAACTCGCGTTTGGCTCCGCGGACGCCGTTGTCGCGCAACCAGCCAGTGCCCCCAGTGCGATGAGGCATAATGCCGCGTTCGCGAGCTGCCCAAAAAGCCCGTGTTTCCGCGTCACAAGGCACCAATCTCTCTACTTGATCTGACTCTCCTGGCACGTCTGGATATACCATACTGTCTACCTCGAATTTTGGCCTTCATCTAGCACCGGCACCTCATCTGCCATCCGGGACTTCAGCTCTGGTTGAACAGGTCCAAAGCTGCGTCGCCTAGTGGCCGCTGTGTTCAGGGAACCTAGGCCGCCATGTTTTGTTCGAGGACGGTTCTGACCGCACCCTAGACTGGCCGTCTTGCACTCGAGGCGCGGTCGATGTCGGCCACCGTATGCGCGCGCCACTAGCGCCCGACATTTTCGCGAGGCCCAGGGCTACGAGACTCCTGACGCTCAGTAGACGATTGCAGATACGCCGCTTTCGGGGGCCGCGCTGCGAAATGCGGCAGAGATCCGTGGTCGGCACTGTGTCCGGGAAAAGGCCGCTTGTCAAGTGCCTTTGGGGCCCGGCTGATGCGTCCGGGCCCTGTTCGATGTTGCGGTTATGCGCACGCGAGGGTGATGGCTTGGCCGGCAGGAGTATGCGGTCTCGATAGCGAACCAGTCCGTCGAAAATCCACTTCACGTTTTCCTGAAACGGGTACTTCAACTCGAACTCGATCGCGGTCAGGCTTCGGTCAACTCCAACTACGCTCGCAAGAACGACGGCGACCTCTTCCGGGATCTGCCTCCCGACGAACCGATAGCCCATGTGGAGCAGTGCAATGAATAGCGAAGAAATTCGCCAAAGCCACTGCTCGCGGGCCGAGCAGGATTGCTCTACACGTGTCTAGCTGTTCCTCTGTCCGCTGGCGAACTGGTGGTGGCCACCCACGTAGGGGACTGTGCCGCTGTAGTTGGCGATCTGGATCACAGTTGTCTCGTTGCCTAGGATCCCCGTTCCGTTCGTAACGATCGCGTTGGGTGTGGTGTAGCCGCCGCCGCGGTATGCGAGATTGACCGCGAGCGTGTATCCCCAGACGCAGGCGGGCGCGCTCGAGCTCCCGGTGACCTTCGTTGAAGGTGTAAGAGCTGCTGCCAGTCGCGTACGAATTGCGCTACGTCCTCATGCTCCTGCTTGGGAACATCGGCCAGGCGATCGTCCGGCACGCATCAACGGGAAGACCGTCACGACGGTCGCAACTGTCACCCCAAGTCTGGCTTGAGTCCTTCCTGGAGTGCCGTCCTCCCTCTCTTGAGAGGAGGGGCGGCGCTTCTTTTGAATCCGGTTGGACCGCGGAGACAGCACTGTTGCAGCAGTGGACACGTCTGCTACCTTCAGATCGACCGATTCAGATACGCAGTGCAATCATCGGGCGCTATTTGTGGCGCCCTCCCTCCAAGGAGATTGCATGTGCACAAAATTCCGTCACCCTACACGGGCCGCCGCAGCAAAGGCGATCCAAGCGATCAGATCGAAGCCAAGCTTCATCGGTCGACTCGCCATCTACCCGTGTACGGACTGCGGTGGTTGGCACCTCACCTCACATCGCGTCAGTCGAAAATGGAGAGGGTTTCAACCCTCGTCGAAAGTCGACGCGCCCGGCACCCCGGGGGCCTAGTCCGCGTCTGAACGTCCGGCAACGGTTCTCTGTCGGTGGGCGCCGGTAGCGTTGTTGGTGAAGGGCCGCCCGAACGGCTTCTTCATTGAGGACGAGATGCCTAGTTCATTTGTCAAAGTCGAACTGAAGTGCAGAGTTACCAGGGAGACAGCCCACGTTTGTGTGGCAGTGGACCGAATTGCACCCGAACCACTTCGTTGCACACCCGGTGGCCCAGCTGTCGCAATTGATGGTCCCCGGCTGTGCACCGAGTGCAGGACCATGCTCGCAGGGAATCGCTTAAGCGATCTCGCCAACCAGCACACGAGACGGGGTTGGAGCGAGTGGGAGCGCAAAGGTGCTGTGGTGATCACCTGTTAATAAGGGAAACTCCTCACCGCGAGATTGTCGACCTCGTCGGTCGGTTGGGATGACGAAGCCAGGGGAGTAGGTTCATCGCATCCCATCTATCGAGGAGGTTGCCGTGGCTGACTATGACGTGCAGTTCGACAAGGACAAGGGCGACTGGGGTGCGAAACGCGAGGGAGCCTCGCGCGCTTCCGGACGTTTTGAAACTCAAGCCGAAGCGCATGCCGCCGCTCGTGCGCTTGCTGAGAACAGTGGCGGTGGGGAAGTTCGCGACCATCGCAAGGACAACAATCAGATCCGGAACACGGACACCGTTGGCAAGAAGGACCCGTATCCGCCCAAGGGCTGAACAGGTCACCTTATCGAATCCATTGGCCTAGTGGGCGTGTGGCTGCCGGCTCCACGAAAGCTCTCACCTCATGATCGGCTGAGTTGGCCGCCTCAAGAACTGTGTGGGGTGCGCTCGCCGCTCACTGCTGTGCAAGAAGTGGAGTTGCGTTCGGCTGCGCAAGTGTTACGGAATGTATCGCGCAGTCTTGATGCCGCATCCATAGCCGAATATGTTGACACGCCTCCGGACGGTCGCGGCAAGGCTGATTTGCGCGACATTCGGAGGCGTTCGAAGTAGCCCGGTCGCCAGCCCACCCCCCTGCAGCTGGCGACCGGGTCCCAAGGGTGCAGTGTGCGCATCGAGATACCGCGTCCGATGTGCACAAAATTGGCAGGCTGGCCTTCAACTCTCGGGCTGCTGCGACGCTTCCCACGTCGTAAGACTTTGCAGCTGGTGCCCTTTTCCGAGCCCTAGTACCTCCTGCTGGGTGGGTGGACTGACGAATCGTAGGTAGCGATCCAGCCCTTCCGCCTTTCGAAGTCCTGCGATGGCGAGGAGTACCGCGAGTGGTGTGCCGATGCTCAGGTGATGCACGATCCAGGTGGTTCGCATCCGGCCGGCATGGAGTTCCACCGGGCAGGGATGCCTGCCGACGAAGTCGGTGACCAGGTTGCGATTGTTGGTGTCGCGACCTTCGCGGAACACCCAACCACCCGAAGGTGCTAATCGAAAACTCTGAAGGGGGGCACGCCAGTCGGAGAGGACTGGAACTAGTCGCTGCCGTAGACCGCCAACTCGAATGGCGAGGACGCCGTTCTGTTCGACGATGTCTCCGTTTCGGACACGGCCGATCTCCGCACCGAAAAGTCCACCGCCTAGACCAAGCGCAAGCAGCCGCATCGCGTTCGAACCGACCGCGCCTGGAAGCGCGTTCGCCCATGACCAGAGTGAGGTGACTTCCTCCTCAACGTATGGCGACTCAGGTGCGGAAGGCCCCATCGGCCGCTCTCGCGCCAACTCATCCATTTCGGGGAGGAGCGCCTCGGCGACGCGTCGCAGTCGGGACCGTATCGTTCCACGTCCTGCCTTCGTGTAGTGGGCGAGCCCTTCGACGCAGAACCGGTCGACTGTGTGCGGGTCGAAGGCGACATCGCGGTCGAGGGGAAGCGCGACGTGGTAGACGAGCCAATTCGCGAGGGGGGTGACAGCAGCGTAGAGTTCGCGGTCGTTGTAGGCGGTGAGGCCGGCGCTGTCGGCGATGACTGCGTCGACGAACGGCTTGAGGCTCGCCCATCGGTCGTTGGGCAGGTGTGGTTGAAACTCGGTCATCGAGGGTTCCGATCTCGAAAGTCGTGCGACTTGGATGGGATCGAAGGCGCTAACTGACTAAGGTGAACTCTGAAGTGTTTAATACAATAACCGTCTAGCGTGCTCGATAGCTAGCATGTGCGGCGAGGGGAAAGCGTGACCAGATCGGGCGCACCTATGCTCGGAACATGCCGAGATCGGACCGTCCCGCCCCGCGCGAACTCACGCGCGGGTGGCCGACGGTGAGTTCGGAGAACCCGATCGGTGAAGTCGCCCGACAGTTCGCAAACAACCTCAGAGACGCGATTGGTGACCGGCCGGTGCGGGAAGTGGCGCGGGAGCTCGGGATGAACCATACGGTTCTGCGGTCGATCCTTGTCGGGGACGTGTGGCCGGATTTGTACACCATCGCGAGACTCGAGCAGGGGCTCGGTAAGGACCTTTGGCCGGGTCGACCCGGCAATTAACTCAGGCTGGGCGCCGGACTGACGGTCCGAGGAGTCGACGCCGGCTCACGCTTTGCGCGGGCCGGTGCGGCCAAGTCTTCTGGTGACGCACGTTGGTCACGCGAGGTGAGGCGGGGCAGCGACACCCTCGATGACCGCCCCGGCCGGATCGGCGTCTACCGTGACGATTCTGTTCTTCGCGTCTACGTGGACGACCGACGGCTGAAACCAACCGAGCTCGTCGGTCGAGAGTTGGGCATAGGAGATGACGATCACCAGGTCGCCGATGCGCGCGAGGTGCGCGGCCGCACCGTTTACCCCGATCACGCCTGATCCGCGTTCGCCGGCAATCAGGTACGTCTCAAATCGGTTGCCGTTGGCGATGTTGACCACGCTGACCTTTTCGCCTGGAAGCAGGTCCGCCGCGTCGATCAAGTCGAGATCGACAGTAAGCGAGCCGACATAGTGGAGCGAGGCGTCGGTCACTGTTGCCCGATGGATCTTCGATTTGAACATCGTGCGGAGCATCGAAGTCGCGCCTCCCTGACTTCCATATCCAGCACGCGAGTCGAGTCTCAAGGCTGTTCGGTCGTATCTGTCCAGCGTAGGCGAGCGAGTGCCGCGGAGTAACTTGTGTTACTCGGCGGTGTATCGGTCGGGGTACCGACAGTGAAGGGGCAAGCCGGTTGTGATCGATCGAATGGCCTGACTAGGGCCTTTCAGCGGGATCTGTGCGGCTCCGATCGTTCGGGGATCCATCTGGGCCTTGCTTCCGGAATCTCTTCCCGGGAAGTTCGCCGCATCTACTATGGTGTGAACGCAAGATGGAGCGCTGGGCGAGTTGTCAGTCGTACGAGGAACCCATCGCTGGCAGGGACGTTGCCCATGGGCGGCGATCGGCTGCCGATCGAAATTAGGGAAGGCTGGTTTGGATGACGTTGACATCTGAAATCGGCCGTCGCAGTCGCGCTACGGGATTCCGCTACGAGATCGACTTGGTCGATGCGTTGGAGCCCAGGTTCGCGTTGTCGGTGTTCCGGCGCAACGACCCTAGAGTTGCGACGTTCCGGGAGGTGCCGGCCGCGCGTGGAGTGCCCGACCTCACTGCGGTTCGTTTTGATCAGAACGTCATTGATGCGAGAGTCGCGGGCGGCGTTAGGTGCCTGACTACCGACATTGAAGTCCGAGCCGTGCTGGCTCTTCGACGGGGCCCTCTTTCGATTCCTGAAATCGCGGAGCGCGTCAACTCTTCGCGAGAGTATGTTCGTCGCTCACTCGTGCCGATGCTTTTCCAGCTTGGATGGCTGAAAGAAGTCGGACCGCTCGTCGTTTTGCGAGATGAGGCGCGGCCGGCCGGCCGGCGGGTAGTCACTGTTGAGGCCAAACTCCGCGACTGGTTGCGTGCTTTCAATCAGGCCCGCCACCAGCAGCTTTCCGCCGACGCGGCCTACATTGCCTTGGACCTCGCGCACGCGCGAGGCGCCGTCGAGCAGGCTTCGGCGATCGCCGCTCGCGGGATCGGAATAATCGTGGTCGACGCGGCGACCGGCCGGCATTCGGTGATAGCTCGTCCGAAAACCGTTCTGCCTCGAAACCAAACCCAGGTGGGTCGTGCCCTCATCGCCGAACGAAGCCTCGAACTGTATCTCCGAGGCGAGCGTGCCGGCCAGGTGGCACCGGTGTTTGGCTGGTTCCCGCCTGGTGCCTAAGAACAAGGATCCATCGAGCGCCCCGAATGCCTAGAGCGCCTCGATGACTAGTTGAGCAGTTGCGTCCACTCGTTCAGATGGACGGGGCTGTTGCCGCCAGTTGGCTTGTCCAACGGGTCCAGGGAATCGAGGAAGCGCGTTCCGCGACGGACCGCTTTTTCGACCGTGATCGTTGGATCCTTCCCTGCAAGTTTGGCTTGTAGGTTCCCCGCAGACTCGAGATAGTGCAACCCTGCAAGCTCTTTGGTGTGCCCTGTCGCCGCGATCTCGCTTGAGAACGACGTAGGAAACGGCCGATGACCGCTCTGCGACAACAAACGTTCAAAGACAGTGTGGTCAACGGTGTGCAGAATTGAACGATCGAACATGCGCGGAGTGTGGGGTGGAGGTTTCTGACCTTTCCGTCCGCCCATCGGGCGCTGCCGTGCGAACGCCTGATCTGGCCATGAGGTTCCGGTTGAGAAACCAGTCGCGCCGAGTGATGTCGCGATCCAACCGGTCAAACCGGAATTAGGGAGGTATAGCCGCTTACCCTCGAGCGCTGCAGTGCGAGCGAGAATGCGGTAGCCCCGGAGGACGTCCGGGTCGAGAAGCTGCCCGTAGCGAACGGTGATGATCGGCCACCAGAACCGCAGGTACCAGTGCTTTTCTGAACTCTCAACGATTTCTTGGAGCAGCATGCCGCGGAGTTCTTTGTCGGTCAGCCAGCGGTAATCGAGCGTTAGATTCACGAACATTGGATCGTTCTGGACGACTTGCCGGCTCGCGTTCACGAACGCCATCGCATTCGCAAGCTGGATGTTCGCCTTCGTTGCGTCAACCCAGCCTGTCGCGGACAGCGCGACGGTGGCGCCGGAATCGTATTGGGATTGGATAACTGTGCCGATCCATGTTCGGTCCGGTTTCGTGGGCACGTTGTCGTAGAACCGCCAGGGGAGGGCGCGCTTGCGCTCCCTTGTTGTGTCGAATCCGTCCCATCCGGAATCCGCTCTGCGGAACAGCTCGGGGTCGGCAATTCGGAGGGGTACTCCGACACCGCCAAGGTATTCGGAGAGGGACTTCGGTGCCATGCTCTGCATCTTCGCCACGGTTCCAAGACCCAGCGCGGTTCCGCTCGAAGCTGCGAGGCCGGTGAAAACTTCAGGGATTCGGTTCTGGAACTGGGCCCCCCGATGAATGATGTACACCGGGACCTTGCCTGAGAGGATTCGTTTCAACGGAGCCCCCAGCTCCGGTTGCGGGGTAGGTTTGTTATTCACTTTGCTGCCTTCCGGAGATCCTTGAAGGCTCGGCTAGCGGTGCCTCGTTCGAACGGCTCCTCGCTTAAGAGTCGGGTTGTGATCGCCGCCAAGACCGGAATGGTATCTGAAGGAAGGGGTCTGGGCGGGCCGGATACCAGGTCGGCGATGTCGTCCTCGCTCAGGCCCCTGAAGTCGTCAACATACGGGTGTCGTTGGGTGAGAGCCATGTAAAGGATCACACCGCATGCCCACAAGTCGGATGCTTTGCGTGCTTTCTCTCCAGCGAGCTGCTCAGGAGACATGAACGGCAGAGATCCGATCCGGCTCGGGTAGAGGGTGACGGTCGCGTCGCCGGCACCCTTGGACAGCCCGAAGTCGATGAGGACCGGGTTTGCCCAGTCGCCATTGCGGAGGATGACGTTCGCAAGTTTTAGGTCGCGATGGACGCGATCAACCTTGTGCAACATGCTGACTGCGCCCAGAAGGCCGACCGCGAAGGTGAGAACTTCGTCCTGGGTCGGCATATTGGCTGAAAGGTTTGCGTGAACGTCGCCCCCGGGGATGTATTCGCAGATCAACGCCGTGTGCGTGACGTCGTTGATACTGATCTCCCGCACGTCGTGAAGTTTGACTATTCGAGGGTCATCGAATTCACGAAGACCTCCCACCTCTCGTTCAACGAGATGCGCTCGAAAGTACTCCGGTCGTAGCAATTTCACGGCACACGTGATCGAAGTTCCGGCCACCTCGACGGCGTCAACTTTCCACGTGTCACCGAAGGTTCCGGATCCGAGATGTTCGACGGTGGCCGCGTCGAAGGCTGCCCGGACCGCTTGGGCTGTCGATTGATCATCCATTCAGCGCTTAGAACTCCATTTCTCAGCGGGCGTTGCTACTGCATCCGCCAGGAGCTCGCCTGGTCGTTCATGCTTCCCAAGCTTGGCGCGTTCACGACGAAGCCGTAGGTGGACCCACCGAAGTTGATGTTTTGGTAGACGGCGCCGGAGCACCCGGCGTAGCTACGGAACGAGGACGCGCGATCGTTCCACCCGAATGGCGAGAGGTCCGCGAAACTATATGAGCCGACGGAACACGTGCCGCTTGAACTGGCAACGAAAGACCCGCCGCCATAGTTGATGTCGTCGTAAAGGATGCCGGTGACTGTGGAAGTCGCCACGGTTGGGGTCTTCAGCTGGGAGCGTTCGCTGACGACCCCTCCGATGACGGTGCCGTCGGGGACGACCAGGCGTATGCCGGTGGTTTCGGCGACGGCTGTAACGAGGTCGGTGCCGGTTGGGACGCAGAGGCTTTGTGCGGTGGTGAGGTCAGCCCAGCACGTCTCTTTCGATACGGGTGCGGGTGTTGAGGCTCCCCCCGATGCTTGAACACCCGCACCAGCGGTCGTCCCGAATCCCACGAGGACGAACATTGTGAGCGAGACTGCGACCGATGACCAGCGACTCCGCACTGTTACCCCTTCTCTGCGAGAGTTCTCTGACCACGCACGATCAGACAAGCGGTAAGGCCGACCCTGCGTCAATTCGGGAGATCTCGACACGCCGGTAGATGACGCTGTTTGAGACACATCGGTTCAATCTGACATTGTGCTTCCTGAACCGACGGAATGACATGGTGTCTTGAGCGCCGACGATAGTCGATGCGAAAATATCTAGACGTGACCGGGAGCACTCTGTGGCTACCGTGAATGCGCAGACCGATCGGCGGGCAACAGGCGAGTGCGGAGGCCCCAGGCGGCCGACTCGGGGTCATCGCACCGCGGTGGCGAGCCAGGATTCCGACTCACTGCGCGCGAGGCTCGCATCTCGGGTTGAGAATTGGACGGTTCCGTTCGCTGGGCGAATAGCCGCGCCAGTTGACCAAGGCAGAGAAATCGAGAGCAGCCCGTCCCTCCGGCGAGGGTCCGTCCGGGGCTAGCCTTCGGGCAGGTTCTCGAGGTTGTCCAGCTTGGTGCTGTCGGGATTTGTGGCGAGGTACGGCGAGGCGATGCAGGCTCGTGCAGGACAGTACCTCAGCGTGTGAATGATTGCCGTAGAGGCGCCCGCGCTGGTGACCCAAGTGTTGCCAACGTTGATGCTGTCCGCTACTTGTCGTCGCGTGTAGTGAGTGCCGGTGCTCGTGATCACTCCTTCGAGGTGGCGGTGTGTGCCGTCAGCCGAACGTTCACGTCGAACCTTGGTCACGGTGTAAGTAGCCAATTGGGTGCCCTTCTTTCGGCGACCTTGGGACTGCTCGTAGTTTTGCGGACGCGAGTGAGGATGAAAGCGCACGGGAAGGGAATGAACATTAGTGAGGCTCTGAATGACGCCACCGGTTCGGCATCCGATTTCGTTCGCACGCATCATCAGCCAACTCCTCAAGCGGTTGTACGTCAATGAAGCAATTGCCGACCCGCCGCCCGATTGACGTCTTTGAGACGCATTGTTGCGATCGCACACTGCGAACAAGAACTCGCCGCTCGACGGTCGAACGGGTTTGAGACGAATACCGGTTGACTGCACATGACTTAGTGAGAACAGTGGCGAAAGCGCAAGCATGACGGATGACGCACCGGTCGAAAGTGAGACCGACGCAGCGCCGGACGAGCGCGCCCTTTTCGCACAGGTTCAGCGCGGCGACCGAGATGCGCTTCGGGTCATCTACAAGCGGCATAGCAGACCCGTCTACTGGGCGGCCCACGCGGTACTCAGCTCGAAATCTGACGCAGAGGAGGTCCTGCAGGACACGTTCATGACGTTCTGGAACAAACGAGCCGCGATCACCATCGTCGCCGACTCAACGTTGCCGTGGCTCATTACCACCGCAAGGTATCTCGCGCTCAACCGGAAGCGTTCCGAAGCTCGAAAGGCGAGCGTCGCGTTCGACGACACGACCGACGTCGCCGACGCCACCCCGTCCGTGGAGGAACGCGCCATCAACGACGAGGCACTGACCATCATTCACGACAGCATGAGCCGAACCTCACCACTTGATCAACAGATCTTCAAACTCTGCATGGTCGAGGACCTCAGCTACAAACAGGCTGCGTACCAACTCGGGGTCAGTCACGCATCTGTCCGGAACCGGCTCTCACGCCTCCGGCTACGACTACGAATCGAACTCGACACGCTGAAAGGAGACGACGAACGATGAACGGCTCAGACTTTGAAGCGCCAGATAACCAAGACTTCGACCGTCTCGAAGCGGAGTTCTTCACAGAATTGAAGGCGTCCAGTCGGAGAAGAACGCGTCGTCACAGATGGGTGGCCGGCGCAACAGCGCTCGCAATCACACTCGGAGCGGGGACCGCTTGGATCGTGCTCGCCAACCAACACCTGAGAGAAAGGGCCACGTACTGCTACGCCAAGGCAGACGTAAACGCCCGATACGCAACAGTCGCGGCAACCGACGAAACGACCTCAGCAGCAGGCCAGGCTGTCGACCGGTGCGCGGGGCTGTGGCAGATCGGATACTTTGACAGCGCATCACCCGCAAGCGACGACGGACGGGCACATGCGGTCCCGACACTTGAGGCATGCGTCAGACCAGACGGGGTCTACGCCGTGTTCCCGAACACCGAAGGCGACACGTCAAAGTTTTGCGAACGGCTCGGACTGACTGCAGCGGGATGATCTAGACCCAAGTGAAGACTATGTTCGCCGAGGCATCTCGTCTCGTCAATCGGGGTTAGCTCGTTAGGGTGTTCCATCTACCTTTCGAAGGTCGCTAGCCCGGGACTTGCGGGTCCGAACGGTCTGACGTGGCGGTGCGGCTCACGCTTTTAGTTTCCCGGCGCAACGAGAAAGCGTCCGAGCACAGTCCGGCCGTCGCTTGCGTAAACGGGCAACCACTGACCATCGGGATACAACTTCAATCGCGTCTCCTGCTGTTTGAGCGCTTGCGAGGGTGAAGTGGGTTCTGGACCGCCCCATTCCGCTAGAGCGAGGCGACTGCTCAAGACGTAGCCGGTAACGGGCTCACCCTGTGTGTTCAGGCCTTGTACTTCAAGTAGATCCGGAGCCACCGGGCTGGAACCCTGCTGGCCATAGGTTTGACCATTCTCGTTTCGTGGCCAGTCCTGGACGGCTCCGAAAGTTGGCGCGGGGCGAACGGTTGTGGAAGGAAGGGCGATCCACCCGGGTGCGCCCAGCACTACATCGCATTCGGCCATCTAGCGCGCGCGCCGGACAATCATGAGGTTGATGGTGCGTTTTCCGGCAATGAGGAAGGCGATGCTCGCAGAGCTCAATGCGAGCGCCAACGCAGCGCTCGAGAGCGTGTGAGTGAGCGGGCGCACGACGACGTATAGCTCGCGGTCGGTTGCCAAATTGGCGTCCACACTCCAAAGTCCAACAGTGATCACTGCGAGCACGAGGGCAGTGAACAGCGGGGCGAACGCGTCGTACCAGACTCTCATAGTGGTCAAATGTAGAACCCGATCCTGGGGTGCAACCGAGGATGGTGTGGCGAGAAGCAGCGCAGTAATTTCACTGCTCGGGGTCACGGATCGCTCCAAGGTTCGAATCGCGTCGAGCGAACAACTCGCGACGCTTCACGATCTCGTGAGTACACAGCTCGGGGCGTTTGGAAACAACCTAGTCCTGATTGTCTTCGGCCTAATGGCGTTCGTAGTCTGTGCCACGACCTGGGGACTCGTACTGTTACGAAGGAAAGACTTTGGAAGACGGCGAGCGCTCGGAGCGTCCCGTCGTTTGGTCATTATCCTCGTCACTGGTCAGGCCATGATCCTTGCCATAGCTGGCGCGACTCTCGGTAGTGCCGCAGGCGTAGCCGTGCTCGCAATTGTCGGCGCGCCAGCGCCCAACCTGGTCTTCTTCCTTGCCACCACTGTCTTGGCCGCCTTCGTCCAATGCCTCGGGACCCTCCCGCCTGCTATCGCGGCCTCAATGCAGGATCCAGTCAAAGAACTGCGTGTTCCGTAGGATCGATAAGACGCGACCGAAGCGACGCATAACGAGCACGTATTGGCTCTTGCTCTCGAAAGACCGCCAGAAAATTGGGACCTGTCGTGTAACAAGATCGGTCCTTGGGAACATTCATGCAAGCGACCGATTGTGAAGCCGAGCTGTGGTGACGCGCGCGAGGATGGCATGAGAGAGAAGACGACTTCCTCCGAGACCTGCCTCCCAATGCAGAAGGTTTTCACCGACAGATCGAACTGCGCAGGCGGCAGCCTGGCGATGGCCATGTCGACGACGGCATTTCTGGACCGCGAGATCATCGGCCTATTTCCTGGCGCGATACGTGACCGGTTCATTCCAGCCCGTCCGCTCAGCCACGAGGGGCGCCATCGCCGGATGACGCTGCGCGCGGGCTCTCCGCCATTGGAGGGTTGAGGTCTGCGACGAGTCGACGCGACGCCTCTCCACGGAGCGCACCCATCAGGACCGTTCCCTTCATCCACGACAACGGGTCGGAAAACGATGCTGCGGGATCGTAGACGGCCACGCGGACCCAGTACGCGCCGGCCGATCGGATGAGGTGACGGATCACGTTCGCTAGGTAGAGGTCCGAGAAGTCAACGCGATCGGAAATGCGATGCGGGGTTCGAAGGACATCTACCCACCAGTCCGCCTGGTCAAGCACCCGCAGATCGATCATCCCTGGCGGGGTCGCCTCGAAGACGGTGAACGGGTACGGGTCGCCGTCGCCGCGTTCCGACCTGAGACGTGTCGCCCTCGCGAACCCTTCCGCCACCAGTTCTGCGGATACTCCGTGGCGGGTCGCTGCCGCGGCGAGTTCGACCCCGTTGAGTCCTGCGTGGTCTGCGATCCTGATGACGGTCGCCCAGTCGGAGTTCATGTCAGGCGTTCCAGGCGGAGGCGACGGTTCGAGCATGGGAGACGACCGCGTCGACGTCGCCGGAGAGGAGACCTTCGATCGCGGACCGGCCGTGTGGTTTCGCGGCCACGTATTGTGCCCATGTCCACGGGTCGTCGACGATCTCGGTCAGGAGTTTGAGGACGTCTGCGAGATCGGGGACCGGGGAGGGGCCGGGGCCGAACGCGAACAGGGGAGACAGTTGCCTGCCGTTGGAGGCGATCCAGAGGATCTTCAGCTGTGCGATGTGGTCGAGTAACTGTTCGGACGTGGTGTCGAGTGCTTCGCAGACGGCCTCGAACGAGTACGGCGATCGCTTTCTCAATCGATTCGCCGCTGTCAGCGTCGAGTGTTCTTCCGCCGGCGATGTCGACGTTCAGCATGTTGACGCTTTGACGCATGGTCACGGTCGCGCGTGGCTGCAACGACCGGATCGTGTACGCGAGGTTGAACGCGTTCCTCGACCGGCCGATGCCGCCCTCGTGTTGGGCGCCGAGTATTTTCGAGCCCTCCAGCCCGAGTTCCACCTCGGGCAACTCATCGAGGTGAGGGTATTCGGCCATTGACAGACCTCACATTCCAGTGAATTGTTTAATACAATAACCACCTCGTGAGCTGCGAGGAAGAGGTCACATGGAAAAGCAGCCGTTCGCCCCTATCGAGTCAGCGACCACACTGGCCGCAGTCGGCGATGTGCACGGAGATGTTCCTGCGTTGTTTCGCCTCCTCGACGTTCTCGCCGACAGCGGCATCCGCTGCGTTATCGGTCTCGGCGATGTTGGAATCCTCTGGGGACGCAACTCGAACCGGGACGTTCAGAAGGTCGAGGCTCGCCTCTCAGCAAATGAGCAGACGTTCTACTGGGTGGACGGAAACCACGAGAACCATACCTTGATAGCGACGTACCCAACCGACCGGCGTGGCCGGAGACCGATCTCGACCAACTTCATCCATCTTCCTCGCGGGCACCGCGTCACCCTCGCGAGCGGACGGGCCCTCGCAGCATTGGGCGGTGCCAACAGCGTCGACAGATCGCAGCGTTCAACCTGGTGGCCGGCGGAGTCCGTCTCGGGCACTGATTTGGCCACACTCGGGCCAGGATATGCGGATCTGATTATCTCACACGACGCACCCGAGGACGTCCTCGCGCTCGATAACTACCTCGACAAGACCGCATTCATGTGGCCGCAAATCGGCATTGCGTACTCGCAGGCAGGCCGGGCGATGTTCCACCGCGGGTTCTTGCAAGTCCGGCCAAAGCTCTCGGTCGGCGGGCACTACCACCTGCCGATCGATGAAGCCGTCGGCTACGCCGTCGGCGACCACGGTTTCGCCACCAGAGTCGTCGTCCTCGACACCCTCCAACACGTCGGGACAGCCTCAGTCGCGATGATCGATACCGGCTCGCTCGCGATCCGGTTCCTCACCGCCGACGGTGAAGAACTCCCAGTTCGGGAGCCGCTCACAGAGCTGACGGAGTCGATGACCGGTGAATGGGTAGTTCACACCCGCGACAGTCGACATAGGTTCGACCTCGACGCCGGCACAGTCGACCGCATCCTAGGGCCCGACGCGCAGCCCGAGCCCTCCGACAGAGTTCGCCGCCTTCGATCTATCGACCGGTGCCGATTGGGGGAGCGTGGCCGGTGGGCGGTTGAGGACCTCGAACCGAACGCCGATCAGTTGTGGCACGAAAGTTCGATCATCCGACACATCGTGCCCGTGAAGTCTGGTGGCAGATGAGCACCGACGACTCCGAAATCGAACCCGTGCCGATCGCACTGTTTCTGCCGCCCGCGGATTGGGAGGTTGGCAGGGACATCACGGTCCCGCTCCGGGGGCGCTACGTCGTCACCACGGAGAGTTTGAGCCGCTACGAGATCGACTGTGATTTGGGTCTGGTCACCCGACTGCGCGGCACGACCGACTCAGACGATCCCGAGGTGTTACCTGCCGCGCATCTTCGACGTGACGGTGAAGCATTGAAGCTCCTCCGGGTAATCGTTTTACGATGCGGGGTGCCGATGGTCGTCGACGTCGAAACATTGGGGGACCCGAGCGTGGTTGCATTCACGAGACGGACGACCACGTACATCCAGAGCATTTCTTTCGTCCGCGAGAACGAGGCCGACAACTGAAATCGTGTGGCTGCGGCTGCGGCCGCTGGGCCATCGTGAGGGGCGCCGCAACCAGCCGGGGAAGACCGAAATTCGGGAGCTACGCGGTCCGCTCGACGGACTCGAAGCCTGTTGGAGGGGTGGTACCGGACAGCGGATCCTTTCGCCTCAGGCGCGGCATCCGTGGATTGGGCTACTCGTCCTCGCGAGTTGGCTTTCGTTATGTCGTGGCGGTGTTCACGATGGGCAGCAGGTCGCCCTGGCTGGTGGTTCCTCTGTGGAGTTTTCAAAGGTGTATGGGACTTCGTTACGTGTGAGCGTTCTTTGAGTGTTTCGTTGTCATGCATGGTAAATGCGGCGATATTCGAGGTTCTTCGAAAATTGGTGTGAATCCGTGCGTGAAATTGCCTGCAGGGTTCGGCGACCGTTGTCTAGCTGATATGTGTGCGGCGCCGTTCTGATCGGAGGACCATCGTTGCCGACGCCGGGAGCGATTCGAGCCGACGGTCCCGGCTTCGGCGGCGTCGACGAAAAGTGTCTGGTGGTGTCTGGTGGGCGCCCAGACACTTTTCTTCACGCCAGCACTGGGAAGGAAGGCCCTTCGAAGGGTTTGTCCGGTGTCTGGTCTTTCCGGCACCTATATATACAAAGGAGAAGGTATATATATCTATTCAGCTTGGAGATATATATACCTTCTTCTTTCTATACGAGTACTCTCTACAAAAAGTTAAGTACAACTGCCCCTGAGAGCGCTCTCACCCAGTGTTTGAGGGGCAGAAATTGTCTGGTGGGCGCCCAGACAACTGCGAAATCGTAGGACAATATCGTCGATTTGGGGAAGATTCGACTGTTGGACGTCTCCCGTTGCGGAAGATCCGACCTGTGCGGATGCCCGGTTCGCTCGGGCGCAGGTGCTGCTGACGCTGTTCGCGGACGCTAGGAAACCGTATTGGAGGCCCGGATCGGAGTCTCGGGTGCTCAATGCGAGCATGTATGGGGTGCGCGCCTGATGCAGGTAACGACGGTTCCGAGCTCAGTGCAGCTGGGCGGCGAGGTAGGCACCCGCGAAAATCAGAATCGGAATCGCAACCAGAACGACGCACCAGGCGGGACCCGTGACGGCCGTCGGGCCGAGTGCAAACCGGGCGGGGGCGCCGAGCAGGGCGACGATGGGGTGGTCCGTTTGGGCGGTCGGCGTTTTTGCGGGCTGGGCATGCGGGCGAGGTTCCATGGCTCCCAGCTTACACTCAGGAAACGGTAAGATTCCAGAAACCCGTGACCACCGGTCTGGGTCAACCGCTTGTGGATTCTGTCGCCAATCGCGCGCGTGCGCTACGAGTGTTCACGCGTGCCTTTGGGATGCGGAGAGAAAGGCGGTTGTATGCGCTTGCCTGCGCCAGGGCGCGAATGGTGAGCCATCGCCCGGCGGAAACGAACGCCGAACACCCGATGAGAACAATCAACGTCACCAGGGTAACTTGTCCGAACGGGCCGAGGAGAGGCCAGATCGCGCCGACGGATAGGACGACGCTTGCGACGGTGACCGCGAGGGCGAACGCATTCAACACGCGCAGGTAGCGGCGGGGGCTGAATGCTCGCGAGCGAACATAGAAGAATAGACCCCACACGGTCAGCGCCGTGATCACCAAAGCGGAGACGGTTAGCAGGATCGTCGGGACTGGGCCGGTGCCGGTGAAAGCGTAGATGCAGCCGAAAAGGGTGGCTGGAAGCACCGTCCATGCGGTCGCCGCCGCCACTCGCGGCCCGAGCTTCCCGCTCGGGCTCTCCAGCCGCAGCCGCATGACCCGCAGGTCGGCCTCCTCCTGGACGGCGGTCCGTACCTGCCCGGCCGGATTTCCCCAGAATGCAGTGCCTGCTCCCGCCGCCAACAGGACGGTAAGGAGCGTGAAGCCAACGATGGGGAACGCGCGAGCGGCGTTCTCCGCACCCGCGAGGATTGCGATGCAGGTCGCTGTCGCATACCCGAGCAAGACCGACGCAACGGCCAACGCGCTGAGCACCGCCATATCCTTGGTGCGTTGAGCGAACCTGCGACGGGCAAAACTCTCACCGAACAGCGCGACATAGGCGGCGAAGATCGACCCCACGGCGGTCGGGATGACCCAGCCGACGTCTGCGGTGAGCGCCGTCCCAGCGGTGATGAAGTCCGTCCAGGTGCTCGCCATCGTGTGGTGGATCACGTTCCAAACCCATAGGGCGGTCAGATGAACGTACACGTAGCCGAACCCGAGGTAGGCGATCGCGCCGAGACTCTCCCGGAATGTCAACGGCGGTGCCGGCTCCACCTGCTCAACAGGGCCCTGATCGATAGGGGCAGCGGTGACTCGGGTCACCGGAGGGGTTTCCCGTTCGCGTCGACGAGCAGGGTCTGGCGTCCGGACAGCCGAGTGCGGCGGTAAAGGAGAACAAAGCGCTGATAGGTGTTGCAGAACGTGTCAGCCCGGAACGTCACCAGGCCACGACGTGTTTCCAACGGAACTTCGATACTCTCTCCGACACTGACGGTGAGCTTCTCCAGGACGTGGAAAAGCGGGCTGGACGGGGCGAGCCGTCCGGTGGGGAATGCGCCCTCCAACGGCCCGTATCGTTCGGCGAACCGATCCGAAACGACGCACAAACCGCGGAACAGCGGCAGCCTCGGCCCGTTCACCGTACGGTCGGTTAGGACCCCGACCGCCAGTAGAGCCATCGGGCGGCGACTGTATTCGACATACTGCCGGAGCGTCGCAGCGACGCTCGCACCGTAACGAGACGCAGCCGCAAGGGGCACCTCGATTCCGGGGGCCTCATCGTCAGCCTGGTCGTTGAATCGCCCGGCGCCGAAAAGGAGCTCGCCACCAAACGCATTCGCTTCCCGTTCGAATGCTTTCTTCGTCGCTGGCGCAAGGGTGTGCTTGTCGTCCGCGAACGAACCTTCCTGCCACGGCAACGCCTTGTGGCCGATCTCGTGAGCGATCGTGAAGCGTTTTCGTGACTCCTCGAGGTCCGGGTCCACATAGATGGCCTTCTGTTTCACGGCAAGAATGCCGAGAACTTTGGAGGACAGCAGTTTCATCGCGCGACGCAGCGCCGGCGGAGGATTGTCACCGAGGGCGAACAGGTCACGCTGGTGCAGGTCGACCGCAGCGGTGACCTGCTCCAGCGGAACGCGATCGATGTCGCCAACGCCCGCTGCGGTGAGCGCCCCACGGGCAAGCTGACGGATCTCGTCCGCTCCCTCGACCGGCTCGGCGTACATCGTCACCGTCTCGATTTCATGAACTCGATGTATGCCAGCAGGTGCTCGGTTTCGGTTTCGGTCAGATCCTGGAGCGAACGCAAAGGGAAGCCGTTGACGGCGCCCAGCGCGCGGGCGTCGCTGTACTGATCGTCGGTTTCGTTCGGGACCGTGTGACCGGCGCGACGCAGCAGGTCGGAGTAGTCGATGCCGTAGGTGGTGGCCAGGCTGTAGAGAATCCGCGGCGACGGTTGAATAATGTCGTCGTTCTCAATCTGGCTGAGGTAACCATTGGTGACCGCTTTGGAGGTCTCCTCCTCCACCTGCCGAAGGGTGAGCCCGGTCGCTCGTCGTGCTTCCTTGAGGTACGCGCCGAGCGAAGGCTCAGTGGGGTGCTCGCTGTTCCGTGTTTCTCCCATGACACCATTGTCGGCGGGTTTGCTTAGCATTGCAAGCAGAATCGGCTTGACACGGCAAACACGTCCGCTTAGGCTACTAAGCAGCGCAGATGAAACTTGGCAAAGTTGGTCGAACAACTAGATCTAGGCGATACGAGCAATTCTATCCACTAGATGTAGTGCCTGGTCTCATTGGTGTTAAAACATGATGCCCAGCCGCGCTGGAACGCGAACTGGGCATCACAACAACAACTCACCAGGCACTGCCTGCCGAAGAGGTTGCATTCTTCCAATCACGGAATGCCGCGACTCTAGCAGACAGGTGCCGTGACACCCCTTGGAGGGGTTCAAATGACAACCGTCAACGAAACGCATCACGACACGCACCACACCGTCACCGTCCCGTTCAATCGCAAACCGATCCGCCTCGAACAGCGCGCATACAGCGGGCTCGAGCTCAAACAGGAAGCGATCCGCCAGGGAGTGGACATCCGCCTCGACTACATCCTGTTCGAGCTCAAACACAACGGCCGGCGCGAGATCATCGCCGACCGCGAACACGTCCAGGTAAACAAAGAATCGGCGTTCGTCGCCAATTCCGGCGACGACAACTCGTAAGGCACCCGCCGTGGCTCTCATCGAAGACATTCAGACTGCCATCGGCGAACTCAGCGTCACGTTCCCGGGCTCCTCCATCACCGTGGAGGAGTCCGGGGACGGCAGCGCATGGGTGCGCCTCGAACCGGTACCGACCGGTAAAGCCTTCACCCCATCGACAACCTGGCTGCTGTTCCAGATCCCTTACAACTACCCTGACGCCGACATCTACCCGCATTTCGTTACCCCCAACCTGAAACGTGCCGACGGGGCACTCCTCGGCGAAGGTCTCCACCAGCCTGTCGGCGCCGGACCAGGCGGGGCTATCCAAGCCACCCAAGTGTCCCGACGGACCAATCAGCTCGACGCCGGCACGCACACCGCCGCAGGCAAAGCACTCAAAGTGCTCCAATGGTTGGAGGAACGATGAACTGGGATGTCGTCATCACCGGAGAACACTGGCAGCAACTCCGACAGCACCTGTTCCCCGGCGACCACCAAGAACACGGTGCGATCCTCCGCTGCGGATACGTCGAAACAACCACCCACAGACGACTCCTCGTCAGAGAAGTCATACCCGCCAACGAGGTGACCGACTACCTCCCCGGCAGGCGATCCAACCGGACGCTCACCGCCGACTTCATCGCCGGCAACGCACTCCAATTCGCCGAAGACGGATCCGCCTACCTCGCCGTCCACTGCCACGGTGGCGACGACCGAGTCGCATTCTCCGAAACCGACCTCCGCTCACACGAACACGGGTACCCAGGACTGCTCCAACTCATCGGCGGACCCGCCGTCGGAGCGCTCGTCTTCGCCGTCAACTCCGTCGCCGGCGACCTCTGGACCCCCGACGGGCAACGACACACACTCGACAAACTGATCATCACCGACCCGCAACGAACAGAACTGACAGCAACACCACGACCCGACCAGCCCATCGCCGAACAATACAACCGGCAAGGACTCATGTTCGGCCGCCGCGGACAACAGATCCTCGCAAACCAGAAAATCGCGATCATCGGCCTCGGCGGCGCAGGCTCCCTCATCAACCAGATGACAGCACGACTCGGCGTCGGACACGTCCTGCTCATCGACTCGGACCGAGTCGATGAAAGCAACTTGTCACGAGTCGTCGGAGCGACACGCTTCGACGCGCACACCTGGTTGACCCGGACCGGAAATCCCGGCTGGGTGCGACGGTTGGGGGAGCGGCTGTCGTCGACGAAGGTGCGTGTTGCTGCTCGTGTAGCCAGGCGGGCGTCGCCGTCGGTGACGGTGGAGACCGTGTCCGGGAATGTGGAGGACCCGGGTGTGGCGGAGAGACTGCGAGATTGTGATCACATCTTCCTCGCCGCGGATTCGCACACCGCTCGTCACGTTGTGAACGCGATCGCACATCAATATCTTGTGCCGGTGACGCAGTTAGGTGCGAAGGTGACCGTTGGTTCGGTCACCGGTGAGCTCACGTCGGTGTTCTCGGTGTCGAGACTGATCGTGCCGGGGCAGGGCTGTCTCTGGTGCAACGGCTTGATCTCCCGGTCACAGCTGACTGATGAGGGGAAGTCTGAAGCGGACCGAGTCCGGCAACGGTATGTGGACGGGGAGGATGTCCACGCCCCGAGTGTGATCACGTTGAACTCGATCGCGGCGAGTTTTGCCGTGAACGAATGGCTACTGCGGACGGTGGGCGTCGCTCACCGTGTGGGTGCGCCGGAGTGGGTGCACGTCGACAGTCTGAACGGGGAGGTGCTGGCGGATGTGACCCGAAAGGATCCCGACTGCCGGTGGTGCGGTCCTGCCCGCTTCGGTGTCGGCGACGCCAAGCCGTTGCCGGTGAAGCGGGCCGCGACTAAGTGACCACGTCGATCGGGTTGTCTCGCCTGTATCCGGGCGACGGTTGGCGTCAATGTTGGATGCCGTCCGTCGCCCACCCGGTTGAGCGGGGGGATACAGCACGGCCCCGAAGTCGGCGTCTCGCCGGCGTTTCCGTCGAATTCTGTGTGGAGTACCGTGCAAGTTTCGGCCTGCTTTGTTGGTGCCCACATCGGTGAGAGGACTGCGTACCCGATTTTTCTGCTGTGCCGGTGTTGTGCCACCGGAAATGGGGCCATGCAATCAGTGCCGTTTTTCGGACAGTATTACTGTCGGTGCTCCGCGCGAGAATAAGATCGCCATTACGGGTGCGATTACCGCCGCATTTAGCATCGTGTGGAACATCGATCAATACCGGAGAGCGGTGACGGCGACATGTACACTGCTGCCAAGTCAGCTAATACACGATTCGTCTGCATCGCCCGGGGAACGCAGCACGCGTGGTCCGGCGGTCGGACACGACGGAGGAGTCGGATGTCAGTTGCAGTAGAGTCCACATCGGCACGACGTTTCGAGGATGTTATCCGTCTGGTGTCCGAGATGAGCGGGCTCGGCTCTTTCGCAGATGACGTCCTGATGGACACGATCCGTGTCGAGTCCGGCCGGCTTGACGCGTCGAAGAGTCCGGCGCTCACCTACGCGCACCGGCTGTTTCATGCTGCGGTCGACGCCGACCGAGACGAGAACGCGTCGATTTCTTTGCCGTCGAACACGTTGCTGTCGCGTCTTGCGTCGCTGGACGCTGTCAGCGAGTTCGCACCGCCAGGAAATGATGGATTCGACGTCCGCAACTGGTTTGAGAAACTAACGTCGGCGCTTGATGAGGTGTTGGCCGGCGACAAAGCAGACAGTCTCCGATACGTCGAACGGGAGTTCTCTCGACTGGCGGAGACAACGCTTGTGGCGGCCAGGGACGTCACGGAAGGCCAACTTCCGGTCCACCGATGGAGCGAATAGAGCTCTACGCGGCGTTGCTGAAAGGCAGCATCGACAAACTTCACGCTGCAGTCGCCCGGCTCCCGGACGGACGTGGACGCCAGCTGGTTGTGCTGATCGATTTCCTGCTGGACCGTCTGCGGCAACGTCTGGACGAACTGACGGAGCAGATCCCGACGGTGCAGGGAGACCCTCGCTTGGAGGACGTCCTCGCACGCAAGTACGAACGTCTGTGGCCGCCGATGGGGGTGCTCCACGAAATCGTCGCCTTGTACGCCTCAGGGGTCGGCAGAACGGACCTCCCGGTCGGCTACCTGCATCTCATCGATCAGTTGATGGATGTTGTCCTCATCGACGCCAGCGACCCGCTGGTCCGTTTGGATCCCACCAGGATGTATTCGACCATCGACCTGGCAACGCAGTTGAAAAACTACTTTGCGGCGCAGAACGAACATTTCGACTTCGATCAGCCTCATCCGATCGCGTTCTACCTCCCAGAACTCGACCCGGAAAACGCGCTGTACTCGGCGATTCTCGCCCATGAGGTCACCCATTCGGCCATCAACCAGGGTCTCCGAGACCAAATGGTTCCCCGGGTGCTCATCGACACGGTCGGCAAGACCATGGCAAAGCATCTAGAGGCGGTACCTGCTCCTGATCGCGCACCGATCCGCACGATCTGGCGGGACCAACTGTTGAACTGGTCCGAAGAGCTTCTCTGCGATGTCGTCGGTGTGGCCGTGACCGGCCCGGCGTTCGCATTCGCCTTCATCCCGTTCGTCCCCCCGTCAAGTGTGCCCGTGTTCTCTCCCACGCATCCTGCCGGTCCCCTGCGATGGAAAATGTTCCTCACCGCTCTCGACCAGTTGGGGTGGACCGACTTTCTCAACACGCACGCCCCAACAATTCTGGCCAGCATCACCGCGGAAGCTAACCGCCCCATTCCGGCGGTTCAGCCCCGCGAGAAGTTCCTCCTCGAGGCAGCCGAACTCGTCCTTCCCAACCTGATTCAGCTGGGGATCGGCCATGTCGTGTCACCTATGCCGGTGCCCGACGTAGACTCCTTCAACCATGCCGTCGACCTGATGACCCGCGGCATCCCCGCCGTTGAGATAGACGGAGAACCCTTCGACACCTGGACTATCGTCGTCGCCGCCTGGGTCGTCGTGTTCCAGTCCCACGGCGACAAGCTTTCTTCGCTCGCCGAAGGGGTGGCCGACGCCAACTTCAACCGTCTCATTCTTAAATCGGTTGAGCTCGCGGCCGTCGTCGACTGGTGGAAACGAACATGACCATCCTGCTACGTGAGCAGATCCTCGAAGCCATGTCGCGCCCGGACCCCGATGAACGGCTGGTGATCACCCCGCTCCTGGACCGAGACGTTCAGATTGGACCCGGCAGCATCGACCTGCGGCTCGGAACAGAGTTTCTCGAATCGACCCGGCAGACCGCTGTGGAGATCGACCCGTTCGATGACCACATCGAAGCGGCAACCGCCGGCCGTACCGACTCTAAGACGTTCGTGCCGCTCGCCGATCGATTCGTCATCCACCCCGGACAGTTCGTCCTCGGATGCACACTTGAGTTCCTGCAGCTCCCAGCGAACCTCGCAGGGCAAGTCGTCAGCCGATCCTCCTGGGGCCGTCTTGGTCTTCTTGTCGCCACCGCTGTTGCCGTGCAGCCGGGGTTCAAGGGTGTGCTCACTCTGGAATTGGTCAACACTGGCAATATCCCGATTGTGCTTCGCCCCGGCGTCCGGGTGGCGCAGCTGTTACTGTGGGCGGCCGACGCTCCCACCGCTGACCCGTACGGCGGGGACCGGGCGAAGTACTCCGCTCCCCTCGGCCCGGAAAGCAACCGGCTGGCGTTGGAAGCGTCGGAACGGCAACGTCTGGAACGTATCGCCGACGAAATCCATTCGCGGAAGGGGTACCGCGGCCGAAACGCGACGGCCGATGACGACATCCCCACGACCGCGACCGATCACGCCGAAGAACCGTAAACGCGTCGACCGCCCCGGCGAGGCTCGGCCGTCGCCACGATCTCACATCACGACTTACCGAAGACATCGGGTGTTGAACGTCGCTGAGGTGAACGCAGCGTATCGCCGACTCCAAATGGTGCATAAGCGGAGGAACGCACGGATGCCTTCCACGATGGTCACATTTGTTCGGCGGCTGGCTCGACCGGGGCGGCTTGTCCCGTAGCGCTGCATCCAACCCAATAACATGATCGCGGCCATTAGCGCCCGTTGATTCCGAAACTGAACGATTGGTGAGCTGCAGCATGTCTGAAACGCCGTGGTTGAAACGGATGCAGAACGGGGCCATTGGCGAGGCCCGCGCGAAGGCCTTCCTTATGGACCGGTTCTGGGTTCTTGAGCGATCCGTTGACGTGCAGGGAGCGGACCTTCTCATCCAACGAAACACGCTTCTGCATTCGATGCTCGATCCGCGTCCTCCTCGACTGGGCGTCATCCAGGTGAAGTTCGTACAGGATAAGGACACCTCGATCTCCGTGCCGGTCGAATACACGCGCGCAAGCGATGGAAGCCCCGCAGGCGAGTTCTTTTTGATCGTCGCAACCGGACGTGACGATGACGCGCGGCTGTTCCTTCTCTCCGCTGCGGACATCGCGACACATTTCCGCAGGAAGACTCGTGAAGGTCGAGGAGTCTTCGTGTGCCGCGCCGACCGGATCCTCAAGAACAGCAACTTTGAGGTGAAATCTAGAGCGCTCGCACTCGGAAGGATCGATCACGCGCTACGAGCTGCGGACTTTAGCGACAACCGACGATACTTGCGCAACCTCGGCGTTCAACGCCCGACACGGGATCAGATTCATCCTGACTACATGCTGCCGATCCTGAACGGCTACGGAGACATCGCGGACGGACTGCTGCGGCAGAAGAAGGCCGCGGATCGTCTCCTGGGGGAGTTGGAAGAAGTCGCGGAAGCGTTGGACAAGCTTGTACTCGCCAAGGATCCGATCGAGGCCGCGATCATATTTGAAGAGGAGATCGATCCGCACATTGACGGCAACGGCCGGTTGACGTTCTCGTCCGACAACCTTAGCGATGAGGACCTTTTCTGGACTGCGCGTGCCCACGTGAAGCATCTCGAGTCCGTGCGTGCGGCCGGTATCGAGGGAGCGTACTTCCGACTGATCGAACTCTTCGACCAGAAGGTGCTGGCGTTCGCGGCGAGCCACGACGAAACCAGGCTCGAAAGAGTCCATGTGAACGTCCAATACACACCCAAGACACTTGAAGAGGTCGTCATCTCAGTTGCCGACGGCTCGCCAGCTTGCACGGTCAACAACCAAGAGATTCACCGATCGGTAGTCCACAACGACGAAGTCGGATTCAAAGTCATCTGCTACGACGCACGCCAGGTCCTCCGGCGTGACAGCTGGTACGACCCGACCACACACAGCTATCGGTTCCGCGACGATTTCCAGCCGCTTCTCGACAAGGAGCTGCTCGGGCAATGAGGCCGCCAGTCAGATTCGGCGTCGCCGCATACATAAGGGCAGTGCCGCTATGATGACCGCCTCACAGCAGAACCGGCCACGGAAACCGGAGCAATTCTCGCCGGTCCAGGCTCGCAGCGTGAGCTTCCTGGTTCCAACCGCCGGTGGCGAATGAATTAATGTGTGCTTTCGTGGCCCAACCGGCGAATGCGCTCATGACCAACTCCGCCCGGGCAGCGAGAACCGGTGCGCCAACCTGTCGGAATCGCTTCGAAAGGTCGTTGGACAATACCGCGACACCCGCATTGTCCCCGCCAAGCGCTTGGCACTCCACCGTGACCAGACGCGAGACAGAGGTCAGCAGTGGCGCTCCTTGCGAATGTTTGACGGCGTCCCGGGCAGTTCGTAGCGCGGCAGTTGGTGAGCCCCACCGTTTCTGTCGCTCCGCATCAACGAGGAGTAGATACACGGTTGCCACGCGCGAACTGTCGGGACCCCACTGGTTAGCGACGGTCATCCAACGCTGCGACTCAGCGTCGGAGGTGAGGTTCGCAAGATCGGCTAGGCAGGCTGCCGACCAGAACGCCAGGCTACGGTCACGGGACACCACTGCGTCGTCGAATACCTGGTGGAGAAGTTGCGACGGGGTCTGCTCTGGATGCTCTTCGGATATTCGAATCGTCGGCGTTCCCGACACATGAGCGAGTTCGGCCAGTCGTCGGATCGCGAAACCGCGTTGCGAGCTGTTCGCGTAGCTGACCTGTCTGGTCGCTTCGGCGGCGATCGCGAGAGCATCCGCATAACGACCTCTCAGTTTCAATGTGTCTGCGTAGACCGTCAACGCATCGACAACGCCAGTCACACCGATTCGTTGGTACAAGAACTTGTCGGCCGTCATTTTGCTCATGATGCGTTCTGACGCTCTCAGATTGCCGCGTGTCTGCTTGACCGACGCGGAACGAATGAGGGCGGCATCACGGTCCGAACGACGTGCTGTGACGACTGAGTCCAACGCTCGGCCCAGAACCGGATGACCCGCCGACGGGAGGGTCGCCGCAAGTTCGTTGAGAACACCAGGCCAAGCAAGAAGAGTCCCGGCATCCCTCGGAGCTGACACAAGCACGGACACCGCATGTTTTGGGTGGCCGCTTCGGCGCGCGGCGCGAGCGAGAAGCTTTCGACGGCGGATCTCCGGGTCGCCGTGAAAACGGACAGGGTCCAAAAGTGCGGACACCACGTCGTGGTGTCCGAGGTCAAAGGAGACGCCGGCCACGGCAAGCAGTCGGATGTTTCGAGGGATCGTGGCAAAAAGATCTAGTGGCGCCACCGTTGGTGTTCCTGTGTTGACGTCGTTGACCTTCGACCTTTTCTGGGGAAGCAACGGAAGTACATCCTGGGCGCCACCACCAAAAATGTCCATCCGATCACCCAGGGTGTTCTTAAGCCGCTGAACCGTTGCCGCTACTGGGTCAGATCCGTAATGCAGCCAATGGAGCTGAGCGGAAGTTGAACGCATCAACAGAGGCATCACGTCGGTGTCGCGTCCGGAGTAGCCGAGGACGAGCACGTTCCTTTCCCGGAGCGTTTCCAGAAGTTCGCCTTGCACCTTCGGCGACAGGCCATCAGCATATTGGCGTACCGTCGTGACGACACTTTCGGGGTCGTCCCATCGTCCGTGCAGGTGCCACACGGAACCACCTGCAGCCTCGATCAGGGTGTCCATGTTCACCGTGATCAATTCCGCGTCCAAATGGGCGAGCATCACATGATTTGTATTGGCCTCCTGTGTGCTCACGTCGACATACGTGCTGACGAGGACCTCGCGGTCACGGACCTGGGAGTCAATCACCTCAGCAAACGGCTCCAACCAAATCGGGGCACGCGTCCCGTTGATCGACTCGGTAACGGTGGCGATCGCATTCCGTTCCGTGTCGGTGAGACCATCTCGGATCAGGCGGTGCCAGGTGTTTCGCATGAGCGCGTCGCCGTTGGGGATGCTCGATGGCGGATCCACCGAAACACCCGCTCCGAAGAGGACGACGTCGTAGCGGGCGACGCGCGCGCTGGCCCCATACCTCTCATACATGTCGATGGCTCCTTCGAGTCATGGCAGGAAAGCGTCGGCTAGGAGGCCAACGCGCTGTCTCGAGCGTACGGGTACGGGTACGGACTCGGCGAGGCCGTCACCGGTCCACGTAGACCCAAATGGCCTGCCGTCAGGGTCATGCGACTTCCGATCGAGCCTCGCCGTGAATCGCGATGACGAGCGGACGCTAACCGAGCGGGGTCGGCTGCCGATAGTTCTCTGAGCGTCCCCCGATCACAACGAAATGGCTGTCTTTCGGCAGCTGCCGCCGCTGACCACGGTAGTGCTCTGTGATGGACACGACATTCCTACCTTTCGTGATAAACAGCAGGATCGGAACGTTGTGCATCACTTCTCGGATCGACGGGTTCGCGTTCTCAGCGGAGGTCATGATCGGTGCCTTTCGGTTGGGACAAATTGACAAATGCACCTATGCGCGGCAGGAGATCCACATGCATCACTACGTTGACGACTCGCTCACAATTCGATTCTTCGAAGGTCAGGAAGCGTCCGCGGTCGAGCGGGAACCATTCACCTACACACTCGTTGACGACCCCGCACCCGACCTCGCACACGCCGTCCGCGCATTCCGAGACGCCCGCATCACCGTTGTCGCCGAAGCCGACGACGCCTCCTTCATCGGGTTGGTCGTGTCCACCCCTCACTTCGAAGAGGCGAACGACACCGGCGAACTACTTATGAGCGGGAACACACTTGTCATCCGGGAGATGCACCTGCAGACCGCCTCAGATCTTGACGAGGTCGGACCGCGGCTGCTCGCCGCGGTCGTCGAAGGCGCTCACGAGACCGGATACCACCAAGTCATCGCAGAAATCAGCGACAGCCTCGCTGGCCTGTTTGCCGCGGCGGGGTGGACCGTCCCGGACGGCAACGTCGGTCGCGCGTGGTTAGAGCAGCCAGGCATCGTCATCGTCGAAGAGGGTTCACCGTATCCGATGGTCGGGCTTGGGAAGAGCCCGCAAAGTGGAAAACGGATCGCTTACCGGGTTCTCAATGATGAGCTGATCGCCGGTGTATTCGAGATCGACGACGACCAAGAGGAGAACGCGATCAACACACTGATCAATGCGGCGGAAAGCCACGAAAAGGTCCCAGCATGGTTCGCCGAAGAGCTCGACGGTTGGGCCCCGCCGCGCTTGGTGGGAACGTTGCACGGCAGGGAATCCGCCCGCTAGAACCCGTCGCGGAGGAACTCTTCGGCCGTCAGCGGCGTCAACGAGTTCCGCAACTCAGCCAACATACCGGGGACGTGTTTCCGCATTTGAGGTATCCAGAAGACGCGAAGGAGCGCACCGCGGTTCTTTCGACGAGATGGACCGCAGCGAATCTAAGCCTCGAAGTACCCGAAGATTTACGCGCAACAGCTAAGCACAAGTGAGCGGCGTGAAGAGGAGATCGCGGTGCTCGAACGCTGGTTGGCTGCGACGCCTGCGGAGCGCCGGGTCGGCAGTCGAATCCAGGAGCGGCTAATCCAGATTCAAGCGAAGTAGAGGGCGCCGCGCAAACGTGGATACTCAATGTTGCAGCACGCAATGGCATTGGGTTGGTGCTCTACCCGGTCCAGGGCTGACTCCATAATGTGCTGCGGACCACTCGCAAGCAATTAGGTCTCGACGAGTCGTAACGGTTTGGGAGATTGGGGCCTTTCCCGCAATATGAGTTCAATCGAGCGCGCGCGCAATCTCCAATTCGGTCTCGCGAAGGTCTGCGTCGCCGAGTAGGACTCGCCGGCATCCAGCCTGTTGCCAACTCGTGCCAGTCGATCGTCGTGTGTGTGTGTGTGTGTGTGTGTGTGTCGGCGTCTTCATCGAGCCCACCGGGTCATGTGCGGACGACGATCGTTGCTCTTGGACCGCGACGCGCGCTTTCTCGGCGCCCTCGGCGTCGTCCTGTCGGTACTCTCACCCAACAGAACTTGGAGGTTGCTGATTCCAGTCCATCATTCGGTGATCTGTGAACGGGTCGGGCACGGCGGCGGTCGGCGGCCCCAATGAAGGTGCCAACTGCGCAACGGCGTCGGAGCTATCGGCTAGCGTCGAAGCATGCCCTGGCCGACACTACATTTCCTTCGCGCTCTCAACTCAGGCTGGGAGGACCCCGAACAGGAAGCCGCGGTACGCGCCGAGCGGTGGAAGGAACTCCCCCTGTTCGACGCACTTGCGCACCCGGCGATTCGTGCCACACATGGATTCGAGGGCAATCGAGACAGCGACCGCTTCACCATCTACAAGACCGCAACCGCCAAGGCAAAGTATCCGGTGTGGGAAGCACGTGACATCGGGAGCGGTCCTGGCTGGCGCACCGCAGTGATCTCGCACCTTTCCATTCGGTGGTCGGTGATGGCCGACCGACATGACCGGTTTCACTCGACTGCGACCTCCCTTTTCAGCCGACAGCAGTCCCGTGAGGCGATGGAGCCGACGGACAAGGACGTGAAGCTGCGCGCCCTCAAACTTGCCGATGCTCAATACGCGCTGGACCACATCGAGTGGCGAAAAACAATCGCGATGACCGTCCTTCACGGATTCAAGGGGGCCTGGCTGTCAGGAGGCACTGCTGTCGCATGTGACATCCCACCGATGCCCGGCGAGGGCGACGAGAACGTCGGCTACCTGATTTTCGAAGTCGCCCGGAACGACAATCAGGACATCACCGCAGACGACTCGATCGTCACGGTGGCGGTGACTATCAACCCGCCGGCAAACTTCTTCAAGGGTTTCGGACGGGACGCACTGCGAACGATCGTTGGCGTTCTGGAGCCGGACGAGACCAGATGGAACCCGATCGAGTCGGTGACCAATCCCACCTCTCACCTGCTGTGCGTCGACCTGTCAATGCGGGATGTTCGGGCGCTCCTTTTCGCTGCCGACGTGGAGATGGCCGCCGACGTAGAGTTGCGGGATCCACACCCAACGACTGTTGCGCACTACGTGCCGAAGCGGGAAATCGTGGGCTCCGTAGTTCTCGGCACATCCATGCGCGCGGCCTGTGGAACTTGGTTTGTCTCCAGGCAGAACCCAGACAACATGCCGGAATGCAATGCCTGCCTCGACCAGCTCGAGGCGGACTCACTAGTCCGCGAAATCCTCTTTCGCTCTTAGAAGCCCAGCTCGGCGGCGTCCTCTGAGGACACTCCCGCGCGACGCAAAACGGAGTCGCGACGGGTGTCGTCGCTGCTTTGCGCGAGCGCCTCGGCGAACTGCTTCGACGCGCGGTTACGGCGCGCCTGGAAGTCGCGAAGCTCAGACATTGGGATCCGACGATCCCGTTTGCCGACGATTTTCGCGAGAAGTTCGCCCTTCTCAATCAGGGCAACCACCATCGGGCGGCTCATACGCAGAAACTGTGCAGCCTGATTCGGTGTGAGCTCCTCGTCATCCTCAATGAGAGTGATCGTGGTGTTTCGAAGCTTCTCAGCAAAAGAACGGATCTCGTCCGTAGCGGTGTTGTGGGGGAGCGCCTCTAGGGCGTTCACGATGTCGTCAATATCCGCGGTAGCAATAGTGGCGTTATCAATAGTGTGCATGGCAGAGAATGCCTTTCTCAGATGGTGTAAATGTATCAGATGCAACAGGTGAAATAAACGGTGCGATTACTCTGTGCGCGGCACTATCGCAATTACGTCGAGGACTCGCGGCTCCCAAAGCAACCGTCCCTTAGGCCTCTGTCGCCGGTACCGGATCAGAGCGTTCACGGTGCGCGTCTTCGATGATCTGTGAGCGACGAGTCTCGAGCGATGACTACCGCGTCTTCCTTCATCCCAATCGATTGGCAGAAGTCACGGCGTCTCCGATGTGATCCGCGCCATCGATCCGCGAATCGGCGACCTCACAGGCCGAGGGGTTGCGGCGATCTGCACGCCCCTAGTGTGGTTGCGACGTCGTCCACCGACGAAGGCGAGGATGAGCGACGTCAGGCTCAGTTCCGGCGAAGAAAAACCGCCGCGTACTTCAGGATCGCGTTCGCCCCACGCAACTCCCGAGCAACCTCTCATGCCACGCCGATGCCGCGATGATCGAGTCGAAGCAGGGCGATGGCGCGTTTGGTGCGCACGGAGCGAACAAGTCGATCGCATCTCGGTCTGGGTCCGCGCCGTCCGCGATGCAGCGGTTGAGAATCCCGTCAGGAAATGGTGAGACCGGCCCCGCGGAGCGAACCGATCGCCGTGCCCGGACAATGCCCGGAGCCCGCCGCCGTCATCGGCCGGATCTCAAATGTTGATCATGTGCCCGTTGAGTCCGTGGAATCCTTCTTGGAGTGCTTCGCCGAGGGTGGGGTGGGTGTGAACGTTGCGGGCGAGTTCGGTGGCGGTGAGATCCCATTTCTGCGCGAGGGTCAGTTCGGGCAAAAGCTCGGCAACATCCGAGCCGACCATATGTCCGCCGAGAAGTTCGCCGTAGCGGGCGTCGGCGATGAGCTTGATGAACCCGCCGGGTTCGCCGAGGCCTTGAGCTTTGCCGTTCGCGCTGAAGGGGAATTTCGCAACTCTCACGTCATGCCCCTCGTCGCGGGCTTGCTGTTCAGTGAGGCCAAAGGAGGCGACCTGGGGCTGGCTAAACGTTGCGCGGGGCATCATTCGATAGTCCCCGAGCGCCATGGTTTCCGCCCCGGCAATTGTTTCGGCGGCGACGACGCCTTGAGCTTCGGCGACGTGAGCGAGTTGAAGCTTGGCGGTGACGTCACCGATCGCGTAGAGGTGCGGAATGTTGGTTCGCATGTAGTCGTCGATGGCGATGGCGCCCCGGTCGGTGAGTTCCACGCCCGTGGTCTCGAGCCCAAAGCCACCCGTGCGGGGAGCGAATCCGACAGACATCAGTACTTTGCCGGCGCGGATACTCGACCGGTCACCCGATGGCGCGACGTAGGTCACTGTGACGCCAGCACCGACATCGTCGATCGTCTCGACCTTGGTCGACGTGAGGATGTCGATGCCCAGCTTCTTGTACTGGCGGGTGATCTCCTTCGATACCTCGATGTCTTCGTTTGGGAGCGCCCGGTCGAGGAACTCGATGATGGTGACTTTGACGCCATAGTTCACCAGTACATAGGCGAACTCCATTCCGATGGCGCCGGCGCCGACGATCACGATGGACCCCGGTAGATCTCGGGAGAGGATCTGCGCTTCATAGGTGACAACGTTCTCGCTGAGCGTGACACCGGGAAGCAGACGGACGGTGGAGCCGGTGGCGATGATGGCGTTGTCGAAGGTGACCGTGTCGGTGCCGCCCCCGCTCAGGGCGACGTCAACAGTGTGGTCGTCGGTGAAGGTGCCGTGGCCGTCGATCTCGGTGATCGCGTTCTTCTTCATCAGGAAATGCACGCCCTTGACGCGCCCGTCGGCGACCTGACGGCTGCGTTCGTAGGCGGCCCCGTAGTTGAAGGTCACGTCGCCTGAGATCCCGAATTGTTCGGCCTGGTGCGCGAATGTGTGGGCCAGTTCTGCGTTGCGCAGCAACGCTTTGGAGGGGATGCAGCCGATGTTCAGGCAGACTCCTCCCCAGTACTGCTTCTCGATTACGGCTACCCGCTTGCCGAGCTGGGCGGCGCGCACTGCAGCAACGTAGCCGCCCGGGCCGGCTCCGAGGATGACGATGTCGTAGTGGTCGCTCATGGGATTCTCTTTCGTTGGGGGTTCAAGGGTATTGAGGGGTGACTAGGCGGCAGTTGCCGTGGGGCGAGCATCGCCTGAACTTGCGCGCTGATGTTGGCGAGAACGTCTTCGTCGCTGCTCGGCAGGTAGATGGTGGCGGTGGTGCTGACATGGATGACTGCGATGACCACCCGCGCGAGCGTGACTGCATCAGCCGGATCGGTGGACGCGCAGCGCGCTATGAGCAAGGCGATGCCGTCCTCCAATCGGCCCGCGATGGTGAGGCCCTCGCGCCGATTGGGCTCGGCCGGGTCGCCGAAGACGAGCTCGTGCAGGTAAGTTCGGCCGTTCTCTACCTGCTCCCGCAAGCACGCGACGACGGGGCGGACGACTGCAATGACTTCCTTGAGTGCGCCCTGCCCGACAACGGTAGACGCGGTTTGGAGTCCGTCGTCGATGGCGGCGGCGAACTTCTCGTTCTGCACCATGATCAACAGTTCTGCCTTGGTGGACGCATACAGGTAGAGCGTCCCGATCGCAACATCGGCACGGTCCGCGATCTGTTGCGTCGTGACAGCGCTGACGCCGCGCTCAGCGAACAGTTCGCGTGCCGCGTTCATGATCCTGCCGCGCTTGTCTTGCTTGGCCCGTTCCCGGCGACCGGGCGGATTTCCACTTGCTGGCATCGTCGTCTCCTTGACAATATTATTGAGAGTGCTCATAATTGAGTGTACTCGGGAATGCCGAGCAGGCGCGAACACGGAAGAAGAAGATGACCGAGCACACAGCCCTGAGGTATCGGGACGTGGCAACGCGGACAATCGGTGCGTCCGGCACAACCTTCGCCTACAGGGAATACGGTTCGCAGGCGGGTGTGCCTTTGGTGCTTCTGACCCATCTGGGAGGGAATCTGGACAACTGGGATCCGGCGGTGGTCGACGGCCTAGCCGACGAGCGGCACGTGATCGCGGTGGACTATCGCGGGGTCGGAGCCTCGGCTGGGACGATCCGCGACACGATCGAGCAGATCGCAGCCGACACGCGCGCCGTCATCCGGGCGCTCGGCTATGACCGGGTCGATGTGTTCGGTCTCTCAATGGGTGGGATGGTCGCGCAAGCCGTCGCCGCCCAGGCGCCAGAACTGGTGGATCGGCTTATTCTCGCCGCGACCGGACCCGCAGGCGGTCCAGGGTTGACCGGAATGACCCGTGTCGCGGTTCGCGCGGTGCTGCGCGCGGTGCTGACCTTCAACGATCCCAAAACGCTGTTGTTCTTCACCCGTTCCAAAGTAGAAAAGTCGGCGGCGCATCAGTACATTGCGCGGTTGAAGGATCGCGTTGTTGGGCGCGACGATGCCATTACCCCCGCCGTGTATCGGGCGCAGCTTTCTGCGGTACGCGCCTGGGGTGCTCAGGCTCCGGCCGGCCTGTCCGCACTGGCCTCGCGGGTGCTCATCGTCCACGGCGACAACGACCGAATGGTTCCACCGGCGAACGCGACCGTCCTGGTGCGATCCCTGCCCGATGCGACTCTGACAGTGTTCCCCGATTCCGGTCACGGGGTTGTCTTCCAAAACCACCGGGCATTCGTGGACAGGGCACGCGAGTTTCTCCGCCGGTGACGGCGCGAATCGATAGCAACAAGAAACCACAGAGGGAGCAGCACCGCAATGAAAGCGTTCGTCATCACCAAGTACAAGGGTCCGCTACAGGAAGCAGACGTGCCTGAACCTACCGTCGGAGACAGAGACGTCCTCGTCCGGGTGAACGCCGCAGGAGTGAACCAGCTGGATGAGAAGATCCGGACCAGCGAGTTCGCGCAAATCCTGCGATATCGGCTGCCCCTGACCCTCGGCCATGACGTCGCCGGCACCGTCATTCGCGTCGGCAGGAGCGTGCGCGGCTTCAAGCCCGGCGACGAGGTCTACGCCCGGGCGGCCAAGGATCAGATCGGCACGTTCGCCGAACGGGTCGCTGTCGCCAAAACCGACCTTGCCCTCGCACCAACGACGATAGGTGCCGTGGAAGCGGCCTCCCTTCCGCTGGTCGCGTTGACCGCGTGGCAGGCGCTCGTCGAGCGAGGCAACGTCCAGCAGGGGCAGAAAGTCCTCATCCATGCTGGGGCCGGCGGGGTCGGATCCATCGCCATCCAACTCGCCAAGCACCTCGGCGCGACCGTCGCCACCACAGCCTCCGCCGCCAACGCGGACTTCGTCCGCGACCTCGGTGCCGACATCATCATCGACTACCGGACCCAGGAATTCGAGCAGCTCCTCAGCGGCTACGACCTCGTACTGGACAGCCTTGGCGGGGCAAACCTCGAGAAGTCGTTGCGGATCCTCAAGCCGGGCGGAAAAGCGATCGGCATCTCCGGCCCCCCTGACCCCGACTTTGCACGTGAAGCCGGACTGAACCCGGTGCTGCGCCTGGCGATCACCGCGCTCAGCAGAAAGATCCGTGGACAAGCAAGAAAGCTCGGCGTGTCCTACCAATTCCTTTTCATGCGCGCCAGCGGTGACCAACTCCGCCAGATCGCGGGCCTCGTCGATGAGGGGATGCTGCGCCCGGTCGTCGGGAAGGTCTTCGAGTTCAACGAGACACCGCAAGCGTTGCAGGCCCTCGCTGGCGGTGGCATCCGCGGAAAAGCGGTCATCACCGGAACCCGCTAAAAGCACCGCCAACACTCGCATCACCACCACCCAAAGGAGAACACCTACTATGAGCACCACCGGAAACGAACCCACCATCAGCTCCTACGCGAAAGCGCCCGCCAAGACAATCACGGCTGGCGGAATCACCTTCGCTTACCGTGAGCTCGGGACGAAGGGCGGCATTCCCGTCGTCTTCTTCACCCACCTCGCCGCGACCCTCGACAACTGGGACCCACGCATCGTTGACCCAATCGCCGCGAACCGGCACGTGATCACCTTCGACAACGCTGGTGTCGGGGCCTCCACGGGGAAAGTACCCGGAACCATTGAGGAATCAGCTGATGACGCCTACTTGTTCATCAAAGCCCTCGGGTTCGACAAGATCGACGTCTTCTCCTTCTCGTTGGGGGCAATGATCGCCCAGGACCTCGCCATCAAGCACCCGGACCTGGTCCGCAAGCTGGTACTTACCGGCACCGGCCCGCGCGGCGGCAGGGACATGGACAAGGTTGTGGGCACCACCTACTGGGACATCCTTCGGGCCACGCTCACCCGGTCGGATCCGAAGGAGTTCCTGTTCTTCAGCCGCAACGCCGTCGGCAAGGCGGCAGGCAAGGCGTTTGTGAACCGGTTGAAGGAACGAACGATTGACCGCGACAAGGACATCAGCCTCAAGGCGTTCCAGACGCAGCTGAAAGCAATCCAACGGTATGGCCGTTCGAAGCCGTCGGACCTGTCGCGGCTCACTCAGCCGACCCTGATCGCGAACGGCGACCATGATCGGATGGTTCCCTCGATCCTTTCGGAAGACCTCCACCGCCGTATCAAGGGTTCCGAGCTGATCATCTATCCCGACTCCGGACATGGCGGCATCTTCCAGTACCACGAGGCGTTCGCTCCGGTTGCCGCGCGGTTCCTCGCCCTCGAAGACGCGTAACCGACTCGTCGGGCGGCGCAGTCGAAGGGCGAGCATCCTGGATCTCGCGTGCGGCAACACGAATGACGAGGAGCGTGACCAAGACGGCGTGGAGCACCATCAGAGGCGGGCGCGCCCCGCCACGGATCGCCGCGTCACTTTCGCCGACTATCCGTGAACCTCAGTCGCCGGTGAGACGGTCGCGCCTCTGACTGAGATCGTCAGGCACAAGCCGACGACTAGGAACTCGCTGCGCTCGGAAGGTTAAGGCCGGGCTTCTTCATTTCGATCGCGCCGCGGTGGACGCCCACCCTTCTCGGCGGGTCGTGGGCGGTGCCGCTGTGAGGATCTCGTGAAACTGACTAGGGCCTCCGACCTGGCGATGACAAGCATCCGGCGTTGCACGCGTGGCGGCGGAAACGATCGAGGGCCCGGCGCGGTCGGTCGCCACGGGGGCGGCGTCTCCGAACCCCTCATTCGTCCCACCCACACGACCGCGCTTTCCAGCTAGCGAGGGTTCTGACGGGTTCCCTGCCTGCCGGCAGGCGCCGTCGCCGAGGAAGCGAATATCGGGCTGGAGTACCCTCTGGGCGATACATCCGTGTCGCCCAACAGCCAACGCCGGACTTAGTGCGCGGTCAGATTCCGCAGTGCATCACAGGGATTCAGCGGACAAGCCACTGAGCGAGGTCCGGGACGCTGCGCGCAATCACATCCCAGTCGCCCGTGGCCGTGAGGTCGCTCACCTGGCCCGCCCCGTACTCGTTTGCGCGCAGCACGAATCCGGTCGCGAGCCCCGCCCGCCGCGCGCCAGTCAAGTCGTCGTTATGCGCGGCGACCAGCATGACTTCACCCGGATCCAGTCCCAGGAAGGTAGCCGCTCTCCGATACACCTTCGGGTCGGGTTTATATGAGCGAAACACATCCGATCCGAGAACTACATCCCATGAGAGTTTCGCGAACCGGGAGAGGTCGATGAGCAACGCTGTGTTCGCATTGGAGAGCGGTCCGACTGGATACGACCGGCGCAACTGGTCGACACCCCCAGCGACATCCGGCCATGGGCGCAGCCGCCGCCATGCCCGGCTCAAGCGTTCGAGCAACTCCGCGTCAAAACGCTCAGGGTGTACGCCGGAGTCGTTGAGCACCGCGCGAAGATTCTCGTCGTGGAGGACGTCAAGGGTGACGTAATCCCGCTCACCAGTCCGAATCGGTTCCATGGAGGGTTGGTAGCGTGCCCGCCACTTGTCCGCAATCCGTTCAGGATCTAGATGGAGCCCAGCGGAGACCGTGAACTCATCGATTGCGGCGACGATGCCCGAACGCCAGTCAACGAGCGTTCCAAAAGTATCGAAGAGGATCGCACGAACTGCGCGCCTGGTCGACAAAGAGGTGAACATCAGTCGGCTCTCCCGGTTCCAGCAAGATCGCCGAGGGCAGCCGCGGTGGCGACAGTAAGCCCGGAGCTCGGGATGGCTTCGAAAGCCACCCCGGTCGTCACCCCGAGGTGCAGCAGAGACAACTGCCTCGTCACCGGATCGGCCTCCATCGCACGCACGAGGGCTTTCTTGAGGCCTTTAGCGGAAGTGACCTGGCTGTCGTGGCTAACGGCCCGGGCGGGGTGTCCGGGCACTCCGATCGCGATCGGGGTCCGTTCAGCGAGATCGTCAAGTGTCATGGGTTGACTCCTTGGAGGGCACCCGAGGTCCGATGCCGTGTTCGACACTATGGGGCCGCGACCTAGTCCGGGTCAAGTCCGCAGCCCCATAGGAGGCTATTTCGCAGTTCGCGTAGCCAGTTGCGGATAGAGCTCATCGAGGGGCGCACTAAGGCCTGCTTTGAGCTGAACAGACGCATCGTCGGCAAGGACCTCGTATTGGCCTGCTTCGGTCGCGTCGAACACCTGGCGCACGAGGTCAGCGGGGTCAAGCTTTGGGCTGGTTGCGTGGGCTGCCATCGGCGTGTCGACATAGCCGACGTGCACCCCGACGACGTGGACGCCGGCGGGGGCGAGCTCCAAACGCAACGAGTTCGTGACAGACCAAAGCGCGGCTTTCGTGGCGCTATAGATGCCGGCCACAGCCCACCAACTCAGAGCGGAATGAATGTCAATGATCACCGATTCATCATTTGCCGAGAGGGCCGGCGCGAACGCGCGGGCCAGAAAAAGTGGGCCGAGAAAGTTCGTCTCCACATTGGCACGAATCTCTTCGTCCGAGTGAGAAAGGATGCTCGAAGTGGACGGTGAGGCGCCGGCATTGTTGATCAGTACCGTCACGTCGGGTGCGGCGACAAGTGCGGCGTTAACGGAAGCGGCGTCGGTGACATCGAGGGCGAGGGGGACTATCCTTTCGTCGTCCCACGACTGGGGCCTGCGGGCGGTTGCGTAGACCTTTGATGCGCCGCGGGCGAGGGCTTCGTGGACGAAATGAGAGCCGATCCCGCCGTTGGCGCCGGTGACGAGGACGACGGATCCGTTAAGTGTGGGCATTGAGGCTCTGTTCCTAAAGGTTGAACACGGTAACTGGCGTCATCGCTGCAGGCGGACAAGCGATTCTCGCCGCGAACATGGGACAATGACCGAAGGCATATTCGAACCCAGACAGTAATGACACAGCTCATAACTGAGCGTAGTCAAATACTATTCCAAAGGACTTTCCATGTCTGTCATCTCCCCGCCGATTGGTCGGCGCGAGCGGAACAAACAGCAGAAGCTTGATCGAATCATCGATGCTGCTCGTGAGCTGTTCACGGAACACGGCATCGACGATGTCACAACTCAACAGATTGCTGACAGGGCAGACATTGGTGCCGGCACCCTCTTCCTCTACGTGAGGACCAAGGGTGAACTCCTTCTCCTGGTGCAGAACGCGGCTTACGCCGATGCGCTTGACCGGGGCTGGGCCAACGCCGAAGGCGCCCCGGGGGTCCTCGATGCGGTCCTGGCCCTCGTCCGCCCGATCGTGGAGTGCAATCGTACTCAGATTGACAATGGGCGCACCTACTTGCGGGAGATGGTTTTCGGCGACCCGACCGAGCCGCGTCATCGCGAAGCGCTTGAGATTGTTGCGCGAACCGAAGGGGCCATTGCGTCCGTGCTGAAGCGTGCAGAGCGAATTGACGAGGAGAGCGCCGCAACGACCGCTCGAGTCGTCTCGGCAGTGATGTTTCTCAGCATGGCGGCCAGCGAGAACGTACACTCTAGCGTCGACGACATCATGGATCAGATCGGGGCCCAGATCCGAGTCCTCGTGTAGACCATCGCTGGCAGCAGCATCGTGCTGCCTTCGACGAATGCGCTCCCCGCGGTCGCCGGGACTTCGCGAGCTGGCGATGAGGCTGGCTAGCGTGTCCAGTCTGGCGTCGGTACCGTCAGTCTTCGGCGGGGCGCCGACTCATCCCGCCACGGCGATCGCGCTCGAGTTTGCAGAGTCCAGAAGTCGGGTGAAATCGTCTGCGTCAAACGAATCGCCAAGGAGTCCCACAACTGAATTCAGTGGGCTTGGTGCGATCATCTGAACAACGTTTCCGCCGACTGCCGCATTGTCCACCGCGCCGAACGCAGCGGTAAGCGCACTCTCTATCGCGGGGGCTGTGATCGGATTTGCGAGGAGTTCGCCGATGGTGGAATGCATTGTCAACTCCACGTGCACGTAATCTCCTTCGACTTCGACAGCTTCAATGGCACGGAGATCGCGGCTGGAAGCGCCTGCTGCTACCAGGTAGGTTCCACCTTCGAGTATCCATCGATCGCTTCGGGTGTCCCAGTAGGCGAGATCCTCGCGATGCAGCCGGGTAGTGATTGTCTGACTTTCGCCTGGCTCAAGCTCGAGGCTGACGAACCCTTTGAGTTCTCGCTTGGGGCGTAGGACCTCCGAGCCGGGAAGCGACACATAGAACTGGGCGACCTCGCGGCCGAATCGATCCCCACTGTTGGTGATCGTAATGGTGACGTCAATGCCGTTGTCGTTGGAGTCGAGTACGAAGTCCGAGTAGGCGAACGTTGTGTAGGAAAGGCCGTGACCGAACGGGTACTCGACGTCCATCTCGCGGGTGTCATACCAGCGGTATCCCACCAGTAGCCCTTCGCCGTAGCGTGCATGTCCGTGCTCACCGGGGAAACTGCCGAAGGCAGGGGTGTCCTCGATGCGGAGGGGTACGGTTTCCGCGAGGCGTCCGGACGGGTTGGCGTTTCCGTACAGGACGTCGGCGATCGCGCGGCCCACTCCTTGGCCGAGCAATGCGCCGTCGAGGATTGCGGGCACGACAGAGATCGGAGCGAGTCGCACCACGCCGCCGTGCGCGAGTACGGCCACAGTGTTCGGGTTCGTCGCATGAACCGCCAGGAGGAGGTCGACCTGATCCTGAGGAAGCTCCAGGTCGGGGCGATCAATTCCCTCGGATTCGAGGGGAGCCGCGAGAAAAACGACGGCCACGTCAGCCGCGCGTGCCGCCTTCATGGCTCCATCGACGAGCTCTTCGGGATTTGCCGTTGGATCGGCGGAATATCCCCGCGCAAAGCTCACAAGGCTTTCGCCGGCGACCCGACGAATCTCGTCGAGAGGCAGATCGACTCTCGTCGCGTTCACAAAGGAGCTGCCGCCACCCTGGAACCGTGGCTTTAGTGCCGCCTCCCCAATCACCGCAACCGATCGATCCGCCGAGATCGGCAACAGGGAACCCTCGTTTTTCAGGAGAACGATACTTTGGGATGCGGCTTCTTGGGCTAGTGCGTGGTGTTGTTCAAGATCCGGCGGTGTTGCCGCAGATCGAGCCCCAGTTCGCGCCTTGTGCGCGAGGTCGATCATCCGCTGCGCGATCCTGTCAAGCACTTCAACCGCGAGCGATCCGTCCATGACAGCGTCGAGCATCTGATCATCCGTGCCCTCGGCCGCGGGCATCTCCAAATCGAGTCCGGCGCGCGCCGCCTCGACACGGTTGTCTACGGCTCCCCAGTCGCTGACGACGACGCCTCTGAATCCCCATTCATGACGGAGCACCTGAGTGAGAAGGAATTCGTTCTCGGATACCGGGATCCCGTTGAGGCGGTTGTAGGACGCCATCACAGTCCACGGATCCGCATCCTGGACTACCCTCTGGAATGCTCGAAGATAGATTTCCCGAAGTACGCGTGGGTCGATGTCTGCGCTGATCCGGTGGCGATCAGTTTCTTGATTGTTCGCGGCATAATGTTTGAGCGACGCTCCAACCCCTTCCGATTGGATTCCGTCGACCCACGCTGAAGCGAGGACTGCCGTGAGATGAGGATCCTCTGAGAAATATTCGAAGTTGCGCCCACCGAGGGGATGCCGTTTGATGTTGATCCCCGGGCCGAGCAGGACATTCACCTCGAGCGACTTCGCCTCCTGGCCGAGCGCGACACCAATTCGGCGCAGAAGGTCGGGATTCCACGACTGGCTTAGGCCGGAGGCCGGCGGAAAGCATGTCGCCGGGTGGCTCATCGCAACGCCGAGGTGGTCGACGCTGTCACCCTGCTTGCGGACTCCGTGTGGCCCATCGGTGAGATAGATAGCGGGAAGGCCGCGGGTAGTCTTGGTGCTCCAAAAATCCGCGCCGCTGGCGAGGGAAGCCTTCTCGGCCAAGGTCAGATCGGACAATTCGGGGCTCTTCGCAGTTGAGAGTGTAGGTCGGGCCGCGCGGCGATCGCGGGATAGGTGTCGAGGTCTT
>NZ_BAABGP010000006.1:0-3184 GCF_039541635.1 Microbacterium panaciterrae | reverse complement strand
GCAGCCCCGATCGTCACAGGAATCCCTGTCCCGATCGTCACCGCCGACGCTGCCTTCGACACCACCGGAGCCGTCGTATCCACGGTGAAGTAGCAGAGCGCAGTGGAACCAACACCGTCAATGAGCCAGTCGCTGCCCCGAGCATTCCATGCATAGGTCGTGCCATCCGTGAGCCCCGAGAATGTCACTGATCTTTGTCCCTGCGCGACCAGCCCGGGGTGCTGCCATTGCACGCGGTTTGTCAGATCGCTCGCCTGGTACAGGTTGACGTTGTCATCGACATTGCCCGGATCAGGATCGGTCTGGTTCACACTCACAGTGACAGACGTGGCCGAAACCGCAGCTGGGGAATTGGCTGTCCCGCAGCCTCGAGATGGCAGAGTGATCGTCGGGTTCGTTGGGGTGTCTGGCGGTGAGTTGTACGTCACGATGAGCGTCGCATCCCGGCTGTAGTGGCGGCGGGACATGTCGTTGTCGCCTGTGAACGCCAGGTGCACGTTGGGTTGACCGGCCTGAGACTGGATGGCGTTGGTCACAGTCCACCCGACCGCCGTCGCCGGGGTGCTGCAGTCCTGCGGCCCGACCCAGCTCTGCATCGCACCCGACCACCACATCTGACCGGCTTGAATCCAGCTCTGTTCTTGGTTCCACGTATACCCGGGACCGAAGACGCTGACGAAGTGGCTGCTGATCGGGCCCGCGGGGCACGCATCGACGGACAGCTGCGTCGTGTTGAGTACAGCGTTGAGGATCTGCTTACCGGCGAGGGCGCCGAGCGGGAATTGGAAGAACATGTCCGACCGGTACTGCGCGTATGCGCCGACGCGGAGCACATCCGAGGCGCCGGCGGTCAGATACGAGGCGTCCGGGTAGGCTGCGTCCGTGTACCAGGCTCCCGTCGTCCCTGAACTCCAGTCCGGGTCGACGAAGATCGGGTACTCGACGGCGTCCCTGCTTCGCTTCTCCGCTTCGGCGACAGAGGCGCCGATGTCCATCGTGAGGTGATCCTTCGTCATGGTGTGGGTCACGGGCGCCGGCGGAGCCTTCTCGCCTGGTTCCTTGTACGTTCCTCCCGAGGACGAATCCCACCACAACGGTTGCGCTGCGATCAGCGATGACCCGTCCGCAGCCTTCGCGCTCACCCTGCCGATATCAGGCCTCGTCAGCTCCGCGCCAGCCATTGCGACCTGCAGTCGCGCGAGCCCGTTGCCCTTCGCTGCTTGCTCTGATTTGACGACATAGATCGACGCCATCCCGGTCTTCGTCGCGACGAGCTTCAGGTCGACACCCGGCATCACCTCCGGGTACGTCGCAGTGTCGCCTACGACGTTCGGGGTGGGAAGCGTTCCGTCCGGCAATGACTCCGCCACCCACTCGCCCGACGATGTCTGAGTCTCAGAGATCGCGCCCGTGCCGCCCGGCGAGAACCGAACAGGCACCGCGGACGCCATAGGCGAGAACCAATCCCCAACACGCACCAGGCGAGTGTCTACCGGAATCCAGGAGCCCTCGCGCGCAACACGCACCGGAACCGACGACTGCTCCAATCGCATCGTGCCATCCGGCATTGCTGTTGTCTGTTCGGTCGGCGTCGTCAAGGCGTCAATAACGACGGGTTGCCGTGAGGCTGAGGACCGCACCACGGCCAGTTTCATCGCGGACAGAACCTGCGGTGCTGGCGAATACACTGCGGGCGTGGCGGCTGCCACAGGCATGGCTACGAGCGACATCGCCACTGTAACCACCCACACTGCAAATGGATGCACCGCGCGCATATCTTCTCCAACATCCGAAGAGAGTGAAAACCAGAGACTGATACTTGTACAAAACTGCAATTTTGTTTGAGGAAACAATGAAACCCAGTCAAGTGCCTCGCCCAGCTCGACGGGGTCGTCAGGTACGTCGATCCTGAACTTTGGTGTGGTCAAACAGCGGCATGATGACCCCCGCCAGCGTCGAGTGCCCGTGCGAGGGTCTGGAATCACCATCGCACGAGCATCGAAGTATGTGCGGATCAAGCCTCTCGAGGACCACGAGTGTAGGACGCATTACGACACCGAGAAGACCTCAAGCGTCGCCGGCCATACGATCGTGTATTCCTCCCCGTCGGTGGGACGGTACGCAGCCCGAACTCCAGCCCAGCGCGGGTCCGACCCGAGTGCTGACTGCGCCTCCACAAACGCGTCGAGAGGTTGATCGGTATGGACGAACAGGTTCATCTCGTCGGAGCCGAAATCGTGTCCGTCGACGTAGCTTTGGGTCCCGTCGAGACGATCCTCCAAGGCTTCCTCCATGGAGATGAGTGCGAGGTAGTCAGACTCAGAAGCGGCTGGCCATTGCAGGACGAGGACATTTTTCATGACGCCTACCAAGGGTACCGGGGGTGGTCGCAGGCCATTGCTGATCTGCCTCTGGATGTAGAATAGCTGCCCCTCCTCGGGCCCGATGGGCAGCGACTCATGAAGTGAACGCTCAAGGGCGAGCATGTCGGGCTTCGATCCCCGGGCGAGGATGTTGAGGCTCCCTCCGTTCATTTCCTTCGAGGTGTACCGGGTAGCGGGGTTCTTCGTGCGCGAAACCTAACGGTTGACACATGCTCCTCGCCGTCGGAGGACGCACCCCATGACCCCCACCGAATGTCCGAAGAAACGGTTAGGCGATGCGAATGGCCACCCGCCGATACGCCATAATGCGTGCCCCGGCATGATCACGGGATTTCACTTGTCGTTCTTTGAGATCACCGCGAGAACTGAGCGCGCGTCAGATGATAGCCAAATTCCAGCGGTGAATGTGTTCTCGCCGATCACAATCAGAAGAAGGTAGGTCTCGCGATAGTTGTCAATCGCACTGATGAAACGATGAGTTTCCGCCCGGAGCGGGCTCTCTGCCTTCATTCGTTGGAGGCGACCCTGGTATATGCCGCGAATCTCGGCCGCCAGCACGAGGCTACCCTCGTACCTCTCCGATTGGGAAGACTGCAATAGTTCTAGCAGCCATGTCGGAGGGGCGGGGGACTTTCGGGTAAGCAAACGCACAAGTTCGGAACGAGCTAAGTCTTTCCTCATGGCAGCACGTCCGCACCAGTCACGGTTCCCCTTATCAAAACTTCCGCCTCATCAGGGTGCGTCCCGTAGCGTGGTGTCATTTCCCGCGGGGTTCTCGTCGTCGGAGACGGTGAAGGGCC
>NZ_BAABGP010000005.1:0-220948 GCF_039541635.1 Microbacterium panaciterrae | reverse complement strand
ACCCCATACCGCTCTCGGAGGCCTCACTCCCATCGACCGCGTCCACAACGTCAGTGGGAAGAACATCTAGTGCGCTACACCGCTCGCGCCCGTTCGCCCACCCAGATCCAAACGGCCCGCGTCGTCTCTGGACATCTCACGGTCACCATCCGGTTACTGTGTAATTTAATTATCCAGAAGACTGAGATCCGTACCGTTGTCGGTTTCAAACACTTCTCTGCACCCCTTTTAGGAAAGGACCACTCCCGATGAGCGGCCGAGGAAACGACGACGTGAAGATCTACTGAAGGGCGAACCATGAAGATCCGATCCATCCACGCCCAGCCTTTGTCGGCGAACGTCACGCAGGCCACGGCGGAGGCCAGCGAGAAGCTCTGGTATACAGAGGCCGAGTTGGCGTCCTTGCTCCGAGTGCACCCGTCGACCATCTCTCGTCGCGTCCGAGAGGGGACCCTCCCGGTCAAGCCCCTTCTCGTCGGAACCCGCCGCGTCTACCCCGTCGCGGAAGTCCATCGCCTCGCCGGTCTACGGTGATGAGTATCGAACGAAGAGAGAGCGCAGCCGGTGTGCGGTGGCGTGTTCGGCTACATTCCAGCGGCAGGGTGATCGCCGACCAGACGTTCACCACCAAGCGGGCCGCAGAAGCGTGGGAACACCAGCAGAAGGAGGCGCTGCATAGCGGCGACTTCGTCTCACCTCAGCAGACGCGCACACCGGTCCTGGAGGTCGCCGCCGAGTTCTTGGCGGCTCGCGCCGGTCAGATCGCGCCGCATACCTGGCGAACCGACCGGGACAACCTCGCCGCGCTGCCACCGAGGTTCGCGGCCCGACCCATCGGGTCAGTATCCGAGGCCGACGTACTCGGACTCCTCACTGACCTTCTGAGCATGCGAGCGCACTCCACGGTGTCGCGCATGCGAACCACCCTCTCCGCATTGTGGACCTGGGCCGTCCGCGAACGATGGACACCCACCAACCCTGTCCGCGGGGTCCGGATGCCCTCAGGATCCGTCCAAGCTCACGACCACGGCCCCCTAACAGGGCCTGCCCTGGCGATGATGCTTGATGCACAGCGAGCCCGATCTCCGCGCGATGCCCACATCACGGAATGGCTAAGCCTTACCGGACTCCGCTGGTCCGAGCTGCGCGCGCTGCGCGTCGCTGACCTACAAGACGTCCCGTTCCCTGCCGTACAGGTGCTTCGCGCGCAGAGCGATGGCTATGCCGAGAAGGCTCCAAAATCGGCTCGCGGCCGTCGCACCGTTCCACTTGTCGCTCGTGCACATGAGATCGCCCAAGCGTGGGCATCGGGCAAGGGCCCGGCAGCCTATCTCGCGACAAGCGCGACCGGTCTCCAGCTCCGTGGCTCGTACTTTCGGCGCGCCGTCGCGTGGACGAAGACTTCGCCGGATCACACCATTCACGATCTAAGGCACTACGCGGCCAGCTCCTGGCTTCGCCAGGGGATCCCGATCAACCAGGTCGCCGCATGGCTGGGTGACGATCCGAGAACAGTCCTGAAGGTTTACGCGCACGTTCTCGGCGAGGCACAGGACATCGAAGCACTACGCCGCCTGAACGCGTCGCTCCCCTCACACTCCCCTGACAACGCATCAGGAGACGACGCGACCGGGGAAGATAAACCAGAGAGAGCCCGCAAATCATGGTCTGACCAGGAAAAACTTGGCGGAGACGGAGGGATTTGAACCCTCGGTCCCCTTGCGAGGACTCCACCTTAGCAGGGTGGTGCACTAGGCCACTATGCGACGTCTCCAGATGCTCAGCGAGCCGAACACCAGGGACCATCCTAACCGGTCGGCGCAGGCGGTGCGAACCAGGCCCCGCCCCCACCCCGCCCGCCCTCAGCCGCTGTAGCCGTTGCCGTTCGAGCAGGTCTGCTGCGCGGCGGACTGACCGGACACGTTCTGCGGCAGCGCGACCGACGTGGAGGACGGATCCGGCGTGGGCTCCGTGCTCGGGGTCGCACCGTCGGACGGGGTCGCGCTGTCGGTCGGCGCGGGCGTCGCCGAGACGACCGCATCGTTTCGCTGTCCCGTCACCTGGATCACCTGGTTCGCGGCGAGCGCGGCCCAGAGCTTGTCCGCGCTGTTCTCATCCGGCACGACCTTGTTCGGGTTGTCCGGGTCGGTGAGCACGGGGTAATTGACGAAGTTGATCTGGTCCAGCGGCACGTCCTTCATCGCGAGGGCGATCTGCACCAGCAGCGTCGGGCTGGTCAGCGTGGTGCTGGGGGTGACGTTCGACATCACGGTGTGCGCGAGCTTGAGCAGGGTGCCCGGGTTGCCGAGCACCTCGCTCGAGACCATCTTGCGGGCCAGTGACGACATGTACACCTGCTGGTTGCTGCCACGACCGAGGTCGCTGCCATCGCCGACGCCGTGCCGGGTGCGCAGGAACTGCAGCGCCCAGTAGCCCTGCAGGGTGTGCGTGCCAGCCGTGAGGTTCAGGCCGGTGTCGGGATCGCTCATGCCGTTCGCGACGCACACGTCGACTCCGCCGATCGCGTCCGTGATCTTCATCACGCCGCCCCAGGTGACCTTCGCCGCGAACTGGATGTCGAGTCCGGAGACCTCGTGGATCGTCCGCGCGACGCAGTTCAGACCGCCGGTCTCGAGAGTGACGTTGATCGGCTGCTTCGACATCTCGCTGGTCGGGTTGCCCTGCGCGTCGGTGCAGGACGGGATCGGAACCATCAGGTCGCGCGGGAAGGTGATCACCGTCACGCGGCGCGGACTGTCCGAGATGTGCAGCACGAGGTTCGTGTCGTTGCGCTCGCCGGCGTTCTCCGGGTCGGAGCACCGATTGCCGAACTCGGCGGCGAAATCAGGCTCACAGACGTCGCTGCCCACGATCAGCATGTTCACGCCGCCCTTGATCGCCCCAATGTCCGGCGGCACCGAGCTCTGACCGTCCAGCGCCACCGCCTTCGCGGTGAACGTCTGCGACAGGTCGTACACGACATACCCGGTGACGGCGACGCCGGCCACGAGCACGACCGCCGCCGCGATGCCGATGAACTTCATCAGCTGGCTCCAGGCGGTCGGACGGCGCAGCTGACCGTGTCCGGCGACAGGGCGTCGGGATCGGGACGTCGGGCTCACACGGTGCCTTTCACGAAGTGCGGAGAGTGTGGGATTCGAACCCACGGGACATTGCTGCCCACTGGTTTTCAAGACCAGGTCCTTCGGCCGCTCGGACAACTCTCCTCAGCGCGCCGGGGGGCACGCCGATCAGGCGTCGAGTCTATCGGAGAACCGGGGAGCACCCCTGCGGGCGCTCTCCCATTGTGGACGGTACGCCTGGAGAGGTCCTGAATGCCCTGATCACAGGCAGGATGCGGGGCCGGCCGGATCCGTCGAACTCAGTTCGTGGGGACGGCGGACGCCCCGACGACGCGGTCCAGGGCCGTCGCCAGCCCGCCGTCCTCGACGTCGCCGGTGACCTCGCCGGCCGCGATCCTGACCTCGTCCGGCGCCTGCCCCATCGCCACCGCACGGCCGCCGAGAGCGCGCGCCCAGGCGAACATGCCGAGGTCGTTGCGCCCGTCGCCGGCGACGAAGACCCGGTTTCCGTTCACGGCGCGCTGCTGCCGGACTCGCTCGAGCGCGGTGCCCTTGTCCACGCCGAGCGGCGCGATGTCGAGCCACGCCGTCCAGCCGATCGCGTACGACACCTCGTTCAGGCCCGCCTCCTGCACGAGGCGATGGAAGTCATCCTCGTCGTGGCCGGGCGCGACCACGACCACGCGCGATACCTCGTGCGCGGCGAGCTCGGCGAAGCTCACCTGGCGCCCGTCGTCGAGCGTCCAGTCGTCGAGCTCGGCCGTGTACAGGCGCTGACCGGATCCGAGTTCCACCATGTAGCGCGCATTCGGAAGGCGGTCGTGCAGCAGCGCGAGCACGGCCGCGGGATCGAACGTCTCCACCTGCCAGCGCTCGTACGCCTCCGCGACGGGGGTCCCTTCTGCCGCGTCGTCGATCCGGCGCAGCGTGACCGCGCCGTTCGAGCACACCACGAACTGCGGACGGATCCCGAGCACGTCCAGGAAGCGATGCGTCCCCATCCAGCTGCGCCCGGTGGCGAGCATGACCTCGTTCCCCGCGTCGCGGATCCGGGCCACCGCGTCGACCACGCCCGGGCTCATCGTCTCGTCCTGCAGCAGGATCGTGCCGTCGATGTCGAGGCCGACGAGCCAGGGCCGGGTCATGCGTCCGCGCCCGCGGTCCCGGAGCCTGTCGCAGGGGTCGCAGGGGCCGTGGCGGCGCCGAGCGGCCTCAGCACGTCGATCCCGCTCAGGTACGGGCGCAGCACCTCCGGCACCCGTACGGATCCGTCGGCCTGCTGGTGCGTCTCGAGGATCGCGACGATCCAGCGCGTGGTCGCCAGCGTGCCGTTCAGCGTGGCGACGGGCTGGGTCTTCGCGGCCTTGCCGTCCTCGGCCGATCGGCGGTGCCGGATGTCGAGGCGGCGCGCCTGGTAGGTGGTGCAGTTCGAGGTGGACGTGAGCTCGCGGAACGCGCCCTGGGTGGGCACCCACGCCTCGATGTCGTACTTGCGCGCGGCACTGGATCCGAGATCCCCCGCGGCGACGTCGATGACGCGGTAGCTGAGGCCCAGCGCGGTGAGCATCTGCTCCTGCAGCGCGACGAGACGCAGGTGCTCGGCCTCGGCGTCGGCCGGATCCGTGTAGACGAACATCTCCAGCTTGTTGAACTGGTGCACGCGGATGATGCCGCGGGTGTCCTTGCCGTAGGAGCCCGCCTCGCGGCGGTAGCAGGTGGACCAGCCGGCGTAGCGCAGCGCACCCTCGGAGAGGTCGAGGATCTCGTCCTTGTGGTAGCCGGCGAGGGCGACCTCGCTGGTGCCGACCAGATACAGGTCGTCGTCCTTGTCGAGGTGGTAGACCTCATCGGCGTGCTCGCCGAGGAAGCCCGTGCCCTGCATGATCTCGGGGCGCACGAGCGTCGGCACGATCATCGGCGTGAACCCGGCGGCGAGTGCGGTGTCGAGCGCGAGGTTCATCAGCGCGATCTCGAGGCGGGCCCCGATGCCCTTGAGGAAGTAGAACCGGGCGCCGGAGACCTTCGCCCCGCGCTCCATGTCGATCGCGCCGAGCAGCTCGCCGATCGCGAGGTGGTCGCGCGGCTCGAAGTCGAACGTCGGCACATCGCCGACGCGGCGGAGCTCGACGAAGTCCTCCTCGCCGCCCGCGGGGACGCCGTCGATGATGACGTTCTCGATCCGGGCGAGGGCGGCGGAAGCCGACTCGGTAGCCTCCTTCGACGCGGCCTCGGCCTGCTTCACCCGCTCGGAGAGCTCCTTGACCTGCGCGACGAGGGCGGCCTTCTCCTCCTTCGGCGCGGCGGCGACCTTCTTGCCGAACGCGTTCTGCTCAGCGCGGAGATCCTCGAAGGCGGTGAGTGCGGCGCGGCGCGATCGGTCCGCCTCGATCGCCGCGTCGACGGACTCCGGAGCGTTGCCGCGCGCGGCCTGGGACTGACGGACGAGCTCGGGCTCATCGCGGAGGAGGGCGAGATCGATCACCCGTCAAGTCTAGTCAGCCGGTGCGACGCGGAATCCCGGCCGCCGACGGGCGACGCCGGGGAAGCCGCACCTCCGAGACAGCCCCGGAAAGCGCACGCCGGAATAGGCTGAACGCATGACCGACGACCCCCGACGTCCGCGCGCGGCGCTCGTCGTCAACCCGGTCAAGGCGGATGCGCCGAAGCTCGTCGAACTGCTGCGGTCGCTGTCTGCCGAAGCCGGCTGGGAGCCCCCGCACATCCTCGAGACGTCGGTCGAGGATCCGGGCCAGGAAGCGACCAGGACCGCTCTCGCGGAGGGTGCAACCGCCGTGCTCGTCGCCGGCGGGGACGGCACCGTGCGCGCGGTCTCCGAGACCATGGCCGGCACGGACGTGCCGCTCTCGATCGTGCCGAGCGGCACAGGCAATCTCCTCGCGCGCAATCTCGGCCTGGCACTGGACTCCCCCGCGACCGCGATCAATGCCGTCTTCCACGGCGATCGGCACCCGATCGACATCGGCTGGGCGGAGTTGACCCGTGCGGACGGCGAGCGGCATGAGCACGGCTTCGTGGTGCTCGCCGGGATCGGGCTGGACGCGCACATGATCGCGAAGACCCGTCCCGGTCTGAAGAAGTCGGTGGGCTGGGTCGCCTACGTCGACGGCGCCGCGCGCTCCCTGCCCGGGGCGAAGCCGTTCCGCATCATGTACGCCATCGAGGACGAGCGGCTGCACTCGGTGAAGGTGCACAGCATGCTGTTCGCCAACTGCGGTGCGCTGCCGGCCGGGATCTCGTTGATCCCGGACGCGTCGATCACCGACGGACACCTGGACGTCGCCGTGTTCCAGGGCGGCGGGCCGTTCGCCTGGCTGGCCGTATGGCGCACGGTGTGGTGGCAGAACTCGGTGCTGCGGCGCACCAAGGCGGGGCGGCGGGTGATCGAGCTGGCCGGATCCAACCGCTCGGTGCGGTTCCTGCGCGGGCGCGACGCCGAGGCCGCCACGACCGAACCCGCTCCGGTGGAGCTGGACGGCGACGAGTTCGGCAAGGCGGTGCGGATCCGCTGCCGTATCGATCACGGCGCGCTGCTGATCGCCGTGCCGGCAGGACATGTGATCAGCCCGGCGTGAGCGACCCTCTCTGCGCTCTGCGGCCCGCCCCCGAGTCCGTTCGGCCGCTGCGGCGTCAGCCGATCACCGGCACCTCGCCGTCGAGGTGGTCGCCGGTGAGCGTCAGCGTGTACCCGGCGGGGTCGGCCGGGGTGGTCACGCCGAGGACCGTGAGCCGCGGTACGAAGTCTCTGGTGCAGACCTTGGTCGCGTCCGTGGCGAACGTGACCGTCGCGCCGCTCTTGGCTTCCACGAGCTTCTCGATGACCGGCGGACAGGTCGAGGATCCCCAGGTCAGCAGCACGATCCCGTCCGGTGCGAACCAGCCGGCGCTGGGCTTGCCCTCGGTCTTCGATCCCCCGTCAATAGCGCTGTTTCCCGCCAGCGGAACCCGCCCGCCGAACGTGTCGCCCTGGAAGGAGAGCGCCACGTCCTTGGTCGGATCCACCCCCTGGGGCACCGCGACGTAGGTGCCGCGGGGCGCGAAGTCGGCGGTGCACACGATGTCAGCGGCCGGCCCTGCGAGCGTCACGGACACCGTCTGCCCCTCGGCCTGCACGTCGGCGACGGCCGGTGCGCAGGCGATCGACGAGGAGCCCCAGGTGACCAGCGCGATCCCCCGTCCGCCGTCGAGCCAGGCCGCGGCTGGATCGGTCGAGGGCGCCGCGGACGGCGCGGTGGTCGGGGCTGCGGGCGTGGTCGGCTCCAGCTGGGCACAGGCCGCCAGCGTGAGTGTGAGAGTGGCGGCGAGCGCCGCGATGGCCAGACCGGTTCGCTTCCTCATGGGCTCATGCTAGTCAGGTCTGCGTCGCGCGTGGGGTGGGCCTACTGCAGCGAGGATGTGAGCCGGGCCAGGTTGTCCAGGACCGTCGAGCGCAGCGGCTGCTGCATCCATTCCTCGAGGGTGAGCTCGCGGCTGAGCGAGCGGTAGCGATCCTCGACCTCGCGCATCTCGCGGACGAACTCCTCCCCGCGCACCAGCATGGACACCTCCAGGTTCAGGCCGAAGGAGCGCATGTCCATGTTGCTGGATCCGATCACGGCGATGTCGTCATCGATGGTGAGGCTCTTGGTGTGCAGGATGTAGGGCTTGCGATACATCCAGATGCGGATCCCGGCCTTGAGCAGCGCCTCGTAGTAGCTGCGCTGGGCGTGATAGACGACGGCCTGATCGCCCTCCTCCGACACGAAAAGCTCGACCTGCACGCCGCGGTCGCAGGCGGTGGACACCGCGAGCAGCAGCGCCTCGTCCGGCACGAAGTAGGGGCTCACGATCATGATCTTGCGCTTCGCGCCGTACAACAGCCCGAGGAACAGGCGCAGGTTGTTCTCGACCTCGAAGCCGGGCCCCGACGGGACGATCTGGCAGTCCAGGTCGCCGCTGCCGCGCTCGACGGGGACGAACTCCACCGACTCCGGGATGTCGTCGGTCTCGCTGTACCAGTCGGACAGGAACACCGCGTTGATGCTGGCCACCACCGGCCCGTCGATGCGCACCATGAGATCGACCCAGTGCAGCCCGCGCTTGATGTTCTTGGGCAGGTTGTAGGTCGAGTCGGTGACGTTCTGCGATCCGAGGAACGCGACCTCGCCGTCGACCACGAGGAGCTTGCGGTGGTTGCGCAGATCCGGTCGCTGCGTGCGCCCCTTCAGCGGCTGCACGGGCAGCATCAGGTGCCAGTCGGCGCCCATCGCGTCGAGCCGCGCGATCGTCTTCTTGTAGCGCGGCTTCCAGCGGTTCGCCCAGTGATCCAGCAGCACCCGGACCGGAACCCCCCGGGCGGCGACCTCCTCCAGGGCGCGGAAGAAGTCGTCGGTCGCGGCGTCGGACTGCAGGATGTAGAACTCGACGTGGACGTAGTTCTGCGCCCGGCGGATCTCGGCGGCCATGGCGTCGAGGGATCCCTGATAGTCGGAGATGAGGTGCGCCCCGTTGCCGCCCACCAGCGGCAGCGCCCCGAGACTCTGATTCATGCGCACCAGGGAGGCGACCCACTCCGGCATGTCGGGCCTGGCGCCGCCGAGATGCAGGCCCTTGGTGACCTCGGCGATCGCCGCGTTGATCTGATCCTGCTTCTTGCGGCGGGCGCGCGGCAGACGCGGGTTGCCGATCAGCAGGAACAGCAGCACGCCGATGTACGGGATGAAGTAGATGGCGAGCAGCCAGGCCGTGGCGGCGGTGGGGCGGCGATTGCGGGGGACCACGATGATCGCGATGATGCGGATCGTGAGATCGATCACCACGGCGATCGAGATGATCCACCAGGGCCACGTATCAGGCCACATGTCGCCACTCCTGATCCGGTCGCCGCCGATCGGCGGTTTCGTCCACAGTAGCGGGTGCCTCCGACGTCATCGGGGACGTCGCGGCTCGGGCGCAGTCAGGGGCGCGGCGGGAGGCCCCGGGCCGCGCGTTCCTCGGCCTCGATGCGCGCGTGAGTGCGGCGCTCGGTGCGGTCGAAGCGGATGATCCCGCGCAGCACGAACCAGAACACGATGCAGACGACGATGGTCGGGATGATCGACCACGCGGCCGCGACCCAGAACTCGTCCATGCTCCGATCCTACCCGGGAGGTCGGTGCACGGGCTGAGAGCGGTGGCTGCTGCGCCCTTGCCTGACGGTTCCGAGTCCGTTGGGTCCGCACATTCGCGATTTCGGAACTTCTGCCCACCCTCCTCGTTCGTGGCGCGGAATCCGGCGTCAGGTGCGAGACGATCCTGGAGCGCATGACAACCATCGTTCATGCCTCCGGCGCCGCCGAACTGCTCGCCGCCATCCCCGTCCTGACCGGGTTCGCTCCTCACGATTCGCTCGTGCTGCTGCCGTTCCGCGGATCCCGCACCGCCGGCGCGCTGCGGTTCGATCTGCCGGCGCCCGGCCCGGATCCGGGTTCCCTGGCGGAGGAGTTCGCGGCGACCGCCGTGGGGCTCGCCTGCCGGGTGCCCGACACGGACGCGCTCGCGATCGCGGTGTACGTGCAGGCGCCGTCGCGTGCTGCGGGTGCCGAGGCGGCCGCGGCGGATCCGCTGCTGCCCGCCGCTGAGCTCGTGGCGGAGCTGACGCTACGCGCGGAGGCGTGCGGGCTGCGCGTCGTGGAGGCCCTGCACGTCGGTGCCGATGCGTGGTCCGACTACCGCGACCCGTCGGCGGCGCCGCATCCGCTCGCCGAGATCCCCGCGGCTCCCGAAGTACCCGGGTTCGCGGGGCCCGCGCCGGACCAGCTGTCCGGCACCGAGCTGCCGGATCCCGGATTGCTGGAGACCGAGTCGGTCGGGCGGGCGCTGATCGCGGTGGAACGCGTGCTCGGACCGGCAGGGCCGGCGCGGAAGCCACCGGACGGCACCACGCCGGTCGATCCGCGTGCGCACGAGGCCGCGCTGATGCTGGACGATCTGCCGTCGTTCCTGGAGGAGGTGCTGGACGCGCCGGAGGCGCAGTCGCCGTTCGCGACCGCCGCGCTGATCTGGATCCTGAATCGCCCCGCGCTGCGCGACGTCGCGCTCGTGCAGTGGGCGTGCGACATCGATCTCGGGGACGCCGCCCTGGCCGCGCAGCTGTCCTTCCGCGAGAACGGGACGCAGGTTCCGGACGACGTGGGCGGCATCATGATCGGGCACGGCCCGCGTCCCGATCCCGACCGGCTCGGCGTCGCGCTGACGCTGGTGCGGCGCACGATCGCGCTCGCGCCGCGACCGACCAGGGCCGGCGCGCTGGCGGCCGCCGCATGGTTGTCGTGGGCGAGGGGCAGATCGACCCACGCCACGCACTACCTCGATCAGCTAGATGGGATCGATCCCGAGCTCTCGTTCGCGCACCTGCTGCGCGCCCTGATCGATGCGGGCATGCTTCCAGACTGGGCGTTCGAAGGCGCGCGCCCGGCCGGATCCGTCACTTCACGAGCGGGAAGAGGATCGTCTCGCGGATACCGAGGCCGGTGACGGCCATGAGCAGGCGGTCGATACCCATGCCCATGCCGCCGGTCGGGGGCATGCCGTGCTCGAGCGCCCGCAGGAACTCCTCGTCCACGCGCATGGCCTCGAGGTCGCCGCCGGCGGCGAGCTTCGCCTGCTCGACGAATCGCTCACGCTGGATGACGGGGTCGATGAGCTCGGAGTATCCCGTGGCGAGCTCGAAGCCGCGCACGTACAGGTCCCACTTCTCCACGACGCCGGGGATCGTGCGGTGCTCGCGCACGAGCGGCGAGGTGTCGACGGGGAAGTCCATCACGAACGTGGGTCGCTCCAGGCCGCCCTTGACGAAGTGCTCCCACAGCTCCTCGATGAGCTTGCCGTGGGTGGCGTGCGGGGGGACCTCGACGCCGTTCGCCTCGGCGAAGGCGATGAGGTCTGCCACCGGGTCGGCCGGGGTGAAGGTGCGCCCCGCGGCGTCGGACAGCGAGTCGTACATCGAGATGCGCGCCCACTCGCCGCCGAGGTCGTACTCGGTGCCGTCGGCCCAGGTCACGGTGGTCGAGCCGGCGACCGCGATGGCCGCGTTCTGCACGAGTTCCTGCGTGAGATCGGCGATCCCGTTGTAGTCGGAGTACGCCTGGTATGCCTCGAGCATCGCGAACTCGGGGCTGTGGGTGGAGTCGGCACCCTCGTTGCGGAAGTTGCGGTTGATCTCGTACACGCGCTCGATGCCGCCGACGACAGCGCGCTTCAGGTAGAGCTCCGGCGCGATGCGCAGGAACAGCTCGGTGTCGAATGCGTTCGAGTGGGTGATGAAGGGGCGGGCTGAGGCACCGCCGTGCTGCACCTGCAGCATCGGGGTCTCCACCTCGAGGAAGCCGTGGCCGGTGAAGGTCTGCCGCAGGCTGGCGTTGACCGCCGCGCGGGCGCGCACGGTGCTGCGGGCCTGATCGCGCAGGATCAGGTCGAGGAAGCGGCTGCGCACCCGGCCCTCCTCGCTGAGCTCGCCGTACGCGTTGGGCAGCGGCAGGATCGCCTTCGACGCGATCCGCCATTCGTCGGCCATGATCGAGAGCTCGCCGCGGCGGCTCGAGATGACCTCGCCGTGCACGAAGACGTGGTCGCCCAGGTCGACGAGTTCCTTCCACTGCGCCAGGGACTCCTCGCCGACGTTCGCGAGCGAGATCATCGCCTGGATCCGGGATCCGTCGCCCGCCTGCAGCGTCGCGAAGCAGAGCTTGCCGGTGTTGCGGCTGAACACCACCCGGCCCGCGACCCCGACCACGAGGCCGGTCTCCGCCCCCGCCTCGAGCTGGCCGTAGTCGGCGCGCAGCTGAGGGATCGTGTGCGTCACGGGAACCGCGACCGGGAAGGCTCCGCCGGCGGCGTCCGCACGCTCGGCGATCAGCCGCTCCCGCTTCGCCAGACGCACGGCCTTCTGCTCGAAGACGTCCTCGGAGGAGTCGTCGTTGTCGGGGGTCGGCGCGGGCGCGTCAGTCATGGGTGGGGCTCCTAGAAAGTCGCCGCCCAGTCTACCGGCGCCCGCCTGCGCCCCCGCCCGGCGCCCCCGGCTCTGCGCCCCGCCCGGCGCCCAGCCCCGGCTCTCCCCGGCATGCAACCCGCGAGACTGCAACTGGGCGGCGAGACAGCGGCAATGTGCTGCAGTCTCGCCGCCCAGTTGCAGTCTCGCGGAAAGAAGGGGGCGGAATCGGGGGGCGGTCAGTCCGGGGAGGCCTCGCGCAGGGCGCGGTCGAAGGTGGACGAGACGAGGGCGGAGAGGTAGCCGCCGGGGTTTTCCACTCCGATGCCGCGCAGGATCCCCGTCGCCTGGCCGACGATGGACCGTGCGAACTCCGATGCGGTCGCGATCGCCTCGGCGTAGGCGGGACGGTCCGCTTCGGCGATCACGACCGGCTCGCAGCCGAGCTCGACCGCGAGCGCCTGCGCGATCGGGAGCACCATGGCCGGCGCCGTGACCCCGGCGTACGAGGCCTGCAGCTGGCGCAGGTCGAGGGTGGTCCCGGTGAACGTGATCGCCGGGTGCACGGCGAGCGGGATCGCGCCGCGGCGCACGGCGGGTTCCAGCACGTCGGTGCCGTAGGCCGGATCCGGGTGCAGCACGAGCTGACCGGGTTGGAAGGCCTCGACCTCCGCCAGACCGGCGGCGAGGTCGGGGAGCTGATCGTGCGGCACGGCCAGCACGACGAGCTGGCTGGCGCGCACGAGATCGGCCGCCTCCATCACCGGCACTCCCGGCAGCACCGCGGCCGCGCGATCCGGATCCGATCCGGCCGTGATGCCGACCAGGCGATGCCCGGCACCGGCCAAGGCTGCGCCGATCACAGGGCCCACGCGTCCCGCGCCGACGATGCCGACGTCCAACCGCCCCGCGCGCATCACAACGCCCCCGGCGCGGATCCGGACTCCGCCGCCACCGGACGCGACCCGAGGGATCCGCCGAGATCGCGGGGAAGCGCGTGCCCCGCCGGCGACGCAGAGGGCGGCGCCTCCCGCTCCTCCGCCCAGCGGTGCGCCCTGTCCGCGGCCGCCGCACGCGCGGCGGAGACCGACAGGGTGTTCAGCATCCCGAGCAGGATCGCGCTGTCGATGCCCGAGACATCGCCGCGCACCGGCCCGGTCGCGGAATGCGCTCGCGCCTTGGCCACGCGCTGCGCGCGGTCGAGCGGCCCCTGGTGCAGCGAGAAGCCCTGCAGCCGGGCGAGCGGGAAGACGACCAGCTGCCGCCAGATCCGCCCGCGCCGCAGGAACAGCGCGAAGTCGGTGAGCGCGATGCCGTGCCGACGCCAGGACAGCGGCCGCCGCCACCCGGCGCGTGCCGGGATCGTCGCATACGGGTCGCCCGCATGCGGGCCGAGCACGCCCTGCTCCCAGATCAGCGGCACGGCCTCGGGCGGGGTGTCGGGCAGGATCAGCGCCAGCACCCGCTCGACGTCGGCTCTGGCTCCGACCGGCAGCACGATGTTGAACTGCTGCCCCTGGCTGGACTGCTGCCGCGCCGCGGTCTTGCCGCTCATCCGGTTGATCCGCACGGTCCACCATCCGAACGGACGCCAGAGCAGGTGCTGCGACACCTCGACGGCGAAGATGCGCCCCGGCGGGATCGTCTCGGTGACCGTCGTGAACAGGCCGAACGTGATCCGCACACCGTCGGGCGTCGGAGCGATCGAATACCGCAGCGCCCGCGCGATCCGGCCCCAGGTGACGGCGACCGCGGCGAACAGCAGCGGGACGCCCATCACCAGGCCGATGCCGAGCACCGCGAAACCGGCCCCCGGGCGACCGTCCGAGAGGAGCGTCGGCACGACGACGGCCATTCCGACGGCGAAGATGGCGGCGACGAACACCAGCCAGACGAGGCCGGAGAGCACGTGCGAGCCGACCAGGCGGCCGGTCGGGATCCGCAGCACGTGCTCCGGCGCGACGTCGTCGAGATCGACACCCGCGATCAGTCCGGTCACGCCGACGTCCATCGAATCGGCGAGCTGGGCGCGCAGGGTGCGAGCGGCGGCCGGATCCGCGCTGCCCCGTGTGGCCTCCCGGGCGTGCCGCGCCCCGGAGGCGAGGCGCAGGATGTCGGCGCGCACTGATTCGGCCTTCGCCGTGGAGAGGTACTCCAGCGGCACGTTCGCGTCATTGCCGGCGCCGTCGACCTCGAGCTTCGCGAGCCCGATCAGCCGCGCCGGGAAGGGACGCGTGAGGTTCACGCCCTGCACACGGTCCAGCGGAGCGCGCCGGTGCGAGCGGAAGATGACGCCCTTGCGCACCTCCACATGCGCCTCGGTGATCCGGAAGTCGTGGAATCGCCACATCAGCCAGAACAGGCCGATGAGCACCACCACGACACCCACCACCCCGAGCAGCACGACGAGCACGAGGTTGTTGTTCACGATCCAGTCGACCGGATCGCCGCCCAGCTCCGGCACGCGCGTCGGGGTGAACAGCGAGATCGCCCAGTACAGCATCCGCTCGCGCAGGTTCGCGATCAGATAGCCGAGCGCGATCACCAGCACCAGGCCGCCCTTGAGCAGCGGCGTGAGCGGATGCATGCGGTGCCACTCGCCGTCGGCGAGCGACGTCCCGGACGAAAGGGCGGCGGGCGCGGGGCTGGTCACAGGCCGGTCCGGCGCATCTCGGCGACGTCGATGAGGGTGTCGCGCAGGGTCTCGGCGGCGGCCTCGGTCATCCCGGGGATCTCGACCCCGGTGGTCGCGGCGGCGGTCACGAGCTTCAGCTTGGCGATCCCGAACGCCCGATCGACCGGGCCTCGCGTGATGTCCACGAGCTGCATGCGCCCGTACGGCACGGCGATCATGCGCTGCCAGAGGATCCCCTTGCGGAACACGATGTCGTCGGCGCGCAGCATGTACCCGATCGCCTTCGCCTGGCGCGGCAGGATCACGAGCTCGATCACCACGAACACGGCGAAGACCGCCGCGGCGATCCAGGGCCAGGGCCACGGCTGAGACGTCAGCGTCGTGACCGCGTAGGCGGCGACGGCGGCCACGGCGAGGTAGATGAGGCGCAGGAGCACCTCCGCGATCACGTACTTCGGCGAGATCTGGTGCCAGGATCCGTCCAGTGCGAGGGCTCCTTGCGCCTTCGGCTGGCGCAGTGCCGGGTAGGTGCCATCGTCGAGCACCGGCGCCGACGCGGGTGCCGTGTGCGCAGGGGCGGGCTCGGTCGCGGGTCGAGCGGCGGTCACGGGCGCGGTCGCCGGCCGGGCGGACATGTCACGCCACGAGGCGCGGGTCGCCGGAATGATCGGCGCGGACGCGGGCTCAGTGCCCGGTGCCTGCGGCGGCTCGGGAATGGTCGTCATCGTCGTCCTCCAGGTGCGGCCCGTGCGGGTCGTCGGGATCGTGTGGGCCGCCGCCTCCCGGCAGCAGGCAGAAACTCTCGGCCACGATGGCCGCGATCGTCAGCACGAGCGCCGCGGCGGCCGTCGCCAGGACGGCGGTGAGGGAGCCGAGCGGCGGTGCGATCGGCCGCGAGAGCAGGTAGGCGCCGAGCCCGACGCCGAACCCGGTGATCACGGCCCCGAGCAGGCTCGAGGCGCGCGCGAGCATCGCGATCCGCACGGCGCGGAACGGATCCACCCGGCGCCGCGGGAGCGCATGGGTGCTGCGGCGGATCGGCCACGCGAAGGCGAGCACGGCGATCGCGAGCAGCACGAGGAAGATCGGCAGAGCGACCGCGGGCGTGAACGTCGCCCGCCCGGCGGTGGTCAGCGCGTGGTCGAGCAGGAAACCCGCGGCTCCGCCGGCGAGGGCGAGCACGAGCAGCACGATCGGCGAGGTGCGCCTCATGTCCCGCTCCCCGGAGCGGCGCCGGCGGTGCCGTCGTCGTCGCCGTCGTTCTCGAGCGCGGCCAGAAGGTCGGCGACCCGGCCCTTCCCGGGCAGCACGGCATCCGGATCCAGCTCCAGCCAGGGGGCGAGCACGAACGTGCGCTCGGCGGCCCGGGGGTGCGGCAGCAGCAGGTGCTCCTCGGAACTGCGGACGTCGCCGTAGGCGATCAGGTCGAGGTCGAGGGTGCGATCGCCCCAGCGCTCCGCGCGGATCCGCCCGTGCTGCTCCTCTATCGCGTGCAGCATGCCGAGCAGGACCTGCGGGGCGAGTCGCGTGGTCACGATCGCGACGGCGTTCGCGTACCGGGGCGCGTCCGGATCCGGCCCGTCCGGCCGCACCGCCACGGTCGTGATGAGGCGCGAGACCCGCACGTCGTCGACGAGCGGCAGCCGCCGGATCGCCCGCACGGCGTCGTCGATGGTGGCGGTCGTGTCGCCGAGGTTGGAGCCGAGCGCGACGACGGCCTGCACCGGCTCGTCGCCCGGACGCGGATCGAGCACGGGCAGCCGGCGGCCGCGCGGCACCGGCGGGATGGGGTGGATCGGGCTCATCGCGACACGGTCCAGGAGGGCTCGGCGGGGCGTCCGCGGTGCACGGTCACCGACACGTCGCCGAAGGTCAGCGGGATCGGCGCCTGCGGCTTGTGCACGGTGACGTCGACGCCGTGGATCCGCTCGTCCTGCAGCACCGCGTCGGCGATCCGGCTGGCGAGCTTCTCGAGCAGGTTCACGGGCTCGCCGGCGACGATCGCGGCGACCCGCTCGGCGAGCTCGCCGTAGTGCACGGTGTCGGCGACGTCGTCGCTCGCCGCGGCGGCTCGCAGCGACAGGTGCAGCCGCAGGTCGACGACGAAGTCCTGCCCGTTCTCGCGCTCGTGCGCGTACACGCCGTGCCGCCCGAACACGGTGAGACCGGTCAGCGTGATCGTGTCGAGGAAGTCCATGGCTCTAGCGTACGGTGAGGCACCGACCCGCGTCCGCGCTCAGCCGTCCCGCGCTCAGTCATCCCAGGCGCTCAGCACGGCCAGCGCGTCCCGGGTCGCGGCGACGTCGTGCACCCGCACTGCCCAGACGCCCGCCCGGGCGGCGAGGGCGCTGGTCACCGCGGTCGCGAGGTCCTTGCGGCGCTCGTCGGCGTCATCACCCAGGGCCTCGGCGAGGAACCGCTTGCGCGAGGTGCCCACGAGCACACGCGGGCCGAGCGCCACGACGTCGGAGAGTTCGCGCAGCAGGTCCCAGTTCTGACCGGCGGTCTTCGCGAACCCGATCCCCGGATCCACGATGATCCGCGCGGGTGCGATGCCCGCAGCCGCGGCCGCCGCGATCCGTTCGCGCAGCTCCGCCGCGACCTCGCGCCCCACCCTGGTGTACTCCGCACGGGCGTACATGTCGGCCGAGGGGCCGCGCCAGTGCCCGAGCGCGATGTCGGCACCCGTGGGGGCGACGGCCGCGAGCATGTCCGGATCCGCGAGTCCGCCGGACACGTCGTTCACGATGCGCGCCCCGGCGGCCACGGCGGCCACGGCGGTGGCGGCGTTCAGCGTGTCGACGCTCACCGGGATCCCGTCGGCCGCGAGCCGCTCGATCACGGGCAGGATCCTCCGCTGCTCCTCCGCCACCGGCACGCGCTCGGCGCCGGGCCGGGTGGACTCCCCGCCGATGTCGAGCACGGCGGCGCCCTGGGCGCGCAGCAGCAGGCCGTGCTCGATCGCGCGATCGGCGTCGGCGTAGCGCCCGCCGTCGCTGAACGAGTCGGGGGTGGCGTTGACGATCCCCCAGATCGAGGTCACGCGGAAGTTCCGGTCCCTGAGCCCGTCGAAGGGCCCATGCCGATCAGGGCGATCAGCTCCGCGCGGGCGACCGGATCTGTGTAGACGCCGCGGGCAGCGATGGTGAGCGTGGACGCCTCGGTCTGACGTCCGCCGCGCATGGTCACGCAGCCGTGCACGGCGTCCATCACGACCAGGACACCGCGCGCGTCGAGGTGCGAGGCGATCGCGTCGGCGATCTGCTCGCCCAGCCGCTCCTGCACCTGCGGCCGCGACGCGAGGATCTCGACCACCTTCACCAGCGCGCCGAGCCCGACGACCTGCTCCCCCGGCAGGTACGCGATGTGCGCGTGCCCGGCGAACGGCAGCAGGTGGTGCTCGCACACCGACCGGAAGCGGATCCCGCGCAGCAGCACCGCCCCGGAGGGCAGAGTGTCGGGGGCCGGGCCGTGCGAGACGCTGATCGTGCGCGCGAGCGGAGCCGCGGGATCTTCGCCGACGCCGGCGAAGAACTCCGCGTACAGCTCCGCCATGCGGGCCGGGGTCTGCTTCAGCCCCGGGCGCTCCGGATCCTCGCCGATCGCGAGCAGCAGCTCACGCGTCAGGCTCGCGATGCGCTCCCGGTCGACGCCCACGTCACGCCGTCGCGGGACGCGGCTTCCCGCCGCCCGCGGTGCCCGGCTGACGCTCCGAGGCCGGCTGAGCGGCCTCGTTCGCGGCCGTGCCCACCTCGACGCCGCGCCGCGGCATCTCGATCGGAGGCAGCAGCGACACGGGGCGGTCTTCGCTCGACAGCCACTGCGGGCGCTCCGGCAGCTTGCGAATCTCGGTGAAGATCTCCGCGATCTGGTTGTGGTCCAGCGTCTCCTTCTCGAGCAGCTCGCGGGCGAGCTTGTCGAGGATGTCGCGGTTCGCGCTGATCACCTCGTACGCCTCGTTGTGCGCCTGCTCGATGAGCGCGCGCACCTGGGTGTCCACGCGCTCGGCGATGGTCTCGGAGTATTCGCGCCCGCGGCCCATGTCGCGACCGGCGAACGGCTCGCCGCCCTCGGTGCCGAGCTTCACCGGCCCGAGCTCGGTCGTCATGCCGTACTCGATCACCATCTTGCGGGCGATGGAGGTCGCCTTCTCGATGTCGTTCGAGGCGCCCGTCGTGGGGTCGTGGAACACGATCTCCTCGGCGACGCGGCCACCCATGGCGTAGGTGAGCTGATCCTGCAGCTCGTTCCGGGTGATCGAGAACTTGTCGTCCAACGGCAGCACCATCGTGTAGCCGAGGGCCTTGCCGCGGGGCAGGATCGTGATCTTGGTGACCGGATCCGTGTAGTTCATCGCCGCCGCGGCGAGTGCGTGTCCGCCCTCGTGGTAGGCCGTGATCAGCTTCTCCTTGTCGCGCATGACACGCGTGCGGCGCTGCGGACCGGCGATGACGCGGTCGATCGCCTCGTCCAAGGCGCGGTTGTCGATGAGCTGCGCGTTCGAACGGGCGGTCAGCAGGGCCGCCTCGTTCAGGACGTTGGCGAGATCGGCGCCGGTGAAGCCGGGGGTCTTGCGGGCGACGACCTCGAGGTCGACTCCGTTCGCGAGCGGCTTGCCCTTCGCGTGCACCTCGAGGATGTGCTGGCGTCCCTTGAGGTCGGGCGCGTCCACGCCGATCTGGCGGTCGAACCGGCCCGGGCGCAGGAGTGCGGGGTCGAGGATGTCGGGACGGTTGGTTGCCGCGATCACGATCACGTTCGCGTTCGGGTCGAAACCGTCCATCTCGACGAGCATCTGGTTCAGCGTCTGCTCGCGCTCGTCGTTGCCGCCGCCCATGCCTGCGCCGCGGTGCCGGCCGACGGCGTCGATCTCGTCGATGAAGATGATCGCCGGGGCGTTCTCCTTCGCCTGGTTGAACAGGTCGCGCACGCGGGAGGCACCGACGCCGACGAACATCTCGACGAAGTCGGATCCGGAGATCGAGTAGAACGGGGCCCCCGCCTCACCGGCGACCGCGCGGGCGAGCAGGGTCTTGCCCGTTCCGGGAGGGCCGTACAGCAGCACGCCCTTCGGGATCCGCGCGCCGATCGCCTGGAACTTGCCCGGATCCTGCAGGAACTCCTTGATCTCGCCGAGCTCCTCGATGGCCTCGTCGGCGCCGGCGACGTCGGCGAAGGTGACCGTCGGGTTCTCCTTGTTGACGAGCTTGGCGCGGGACTTGCCGAACTGCATGATCTTGCTGTTGCCGCCCTGGGCGCTGGACAGCAGCCACCAGAACAGCAGTCCCAGCAGCAGCATCGGGATCAGGATGGAGAGGAAGCCGTCGAACCAGCTCGCCTTCGGCACGGCGTCGTTGTAGCCGTCCTTCGGGGCGGCGCTGTCGATCGCGCTCACCACATCGGCCGCGCGGGCCTGGACGTAGTAGAACTGCACGCTGTCGGCGCCCTTGTACGGCGTGGACAGCGTCATGTCCACGCGCTGGTCGCCGTCGGTGTTGACCACCTTGGTGACCGTGCCGCCCTTCAGCAGGTCCAGCCCCTCCTGGGTGGACACCTGCGAGGAGGAGCCGAGGTTCGTGATCAGCATGAAACCGCCGATCAGAAGCAGACCGATCAGCACCACATAGGTGAGCGGATTGCGCGTGATCTTCTTGACATCCATGATCAGATCAGCGTAGCGCGAGAGTCTTGGGGCCCTCCTGGGGATTCGCCCATGGCGAACCGACCGTTCCGGTCCCTTCAGGCGTACACGTGCGGAGCGAGCACGGCGACGTCGCGCAGGTTGCGGTACCGCTCGGCGTAGTCGAGGCCGTAGCCGACGACGAACTCGGTCGGGATGTCGAAGCCGACGTACTTGCAGTCGATGTGCACCTTCGCTGCCTCGGGCTTGCGCAGCAGCGCGAGCACCTCGATCGACTCCGCGCCGCGCGAGGCGAAGTTCTCCAGCAGCCAGCTCAGCGTCAGGCCCGAGTCGATGATGTCCTCGACGATCAGCACGTGCTTGTCGTGCAGATCGGTGTCGAGGTCCTTGCGGATCTGCACCACACCGCTCGAACGCGTGCCCGCGCCGTAGCTCGAGACGGCCATCCAGTCCATCGGCGCGTGGAACGGCAGCGCCCGTGCGAAATCAGCCATGACCATGACGGCGCCCTTGAGCACGCCGACCAGCAGCAGGTCCTTTCCGGCGTAGTCCGCGGCGACCCGGATGGCGAGCTCATCGAGCTTCGTGCGGATCTCCTCTTCTGTGACGAGGATCTGGGAGAGGTCGTCCTGGATTTCCGCTGCGCGCATGCGTCGATTTTATGCGACCGTGCGTCCCCTGTCCGAAGACGCCGCCGGACGATACTGTGAGCGCAACGGCGGAATCGAGCGCATCGGGATCCCGGGCACCCGCCGTGACGGAAGGATTCCCATGGACATCGACGAGATCCTCAAGCAGGTGCCCATCAGCGACATCGCGCAGAAGCTCGGTGTGAGCGATGATGTCGCGCGTCAGGCCGTGCAGGAGGGCGGGACGGCCATCATCGGTGGCCTGGCGAAGAACGCCCAGACCGACGAGGGATCGGCCGCGATCGAGCAGGCCCTCGCGAAGCACGGCGGATTCTCCGGCGCCGCATCGGTCGACGACGTCGACCAGGCGGACGGCGAGAAGATCGTGTCGCATGTCTTCGGCGATGACGCGCCGCAGGTCTCCGCGGCGCTGACGAACGCGCCGAAGACGGCCGGCATCGACTTCGGCAAGCTGCTGCCGATCCTCGCGCCGATCGTGATGGGGCTCATCGCGAACAGTCACAAGGGAGCAACAGGTACAGCCGGTACAGCGGGCGCCTCGGGCGGCGGCGGGCTCGGCGACATCCTCGGCGGCCTGCTCGGCGGCGGCCAGAGCGGATCCGGCGCGGCGAGTAGCGGCGGAGGTCTCGGCGACATCCTCGGCGGTCTGGGCGGTCTCTTCGGCGGCGGATCGGCAGGATCCGGCGGCTCCGCCCCGGCTTCCGGCACCGGCAACGTGATCGGCGACATCCTCGGCGGCCTCTTCGGCGGCAAGAAGTAGCCCCGGAGCTCGCTCAACGCCCCCACCCCGGGGTCGTTGAGCGAGGACGGAGCGCCAGCGACGACCGAGACGAAACGCCGTGATTCCGCGGGAAACCGCGTTTCGTCTCGCTGCTCCTTCGTCGCTGTTCGCTCAACGACCACAAACAAAGAGAAGCCCGCTCAGCGACCCCGGGCGGCGAACACGATCCGGCCGCCGTGGCGGGCGGCGGTGCAGCCGGGGAGGTCGATCGGGCCCTGACCCGACCAGTCCGTGACGAGCCGGGCCACTTCGACCGTCTGACGGCGGGTCAGTCCGACCCCGAACTCGCTCTGCACGACCAGCCGGATGATCCGGTTGCGCAGAGCTGCGGGGTTCGCGGCGAGTGCGGCGGCGCTCACCGAGATCCCGGCCTCGGCGTGCTCCACGATGTCTTCGATGGTCTCGTGGATCATCTCGTCGAACGCCTCGGCGTCCTCGCGCAGCTGCTCGGCCGTGCGCGCGAGCGCCTCCGCGATCCCGGGCCCGAGTTCCGCCTCGAGCACCGGCAGCACGCGGTCGCGCACCCGCACCCGCAGGTAGCGCGGATCCGCGTTGTGCGGATCCTCCCACGCCTCCAGGCCCGACGCGACGCACGCGGCACGCGTCGTGGCACGGCGCACTCCGAGCAGCGGCCGGATCCACCGCACACCGTCGTCGTCGGTGCGCACCGGCGCCATGCCCTGCAGGCTCGCGGCGCCGGATCCCCGGGAGAGTCCGAGCAGCACGGTCTCGGCCTGGTCGTCGAGCGTGTGTCCCAACAGCACCGGCGCGTTCTCGGCGCTAGCGACCGTCCTCAGCGCGGCGTATCGCGCCGACCGCGCATCCGCTTCCGGACCCTCGGAGCTCGGCATGACCTCGACCCGCTGCACCAGTGCCTCGAGCCCGAGGGCGGTCGCCTGCGCGGCGGCCTCGGCGGCGACGCGATCGGATCCCTCCTGCAGCGCGTGATCCACGGTCGCGCTGACCGCACGGATCCCGGCCGCGCGCGCCTCGAAGGCGGTCGCGGCGGCGAGCGCGAGCGAGTCCGCACCGCCGGACAGCGCCACGATCACCGCGGTCGGCGGATCCGGCAGCGCGGCGAGGGCGGCGCGCACGGCCAGCCGGACCTCGGCGACGGCGGGTGACAGCGGGGCGTCGGGCATGCCCCCACGCTAGCCGTCCGATCTTCCCCCGGTAGGCTGGTCGCCGTCCTTCCCCTCTTCACGATTCCATCGTCTTCTCAAGGAGCACAGGCATGAGTGCACACGACGCCGTCATCGAGATCCCGCGCGGCAGCCGCGTGAAGTACGAGGTCGACCACGAGACCGGACGAGTGCACCTCGACCGTGTGCTCTACACGACCTTCGGCTACCCCGCCGACTACGGCTACTTCGACAACACCCTCGGCGAGGACGGCGACCCGCTGGACGTGCTCGTGCTGCTCGACCAGGCGATCTTCCCCGGCGTGGTCGTGAACGTGCGCCCGGTGGCCGTGCTGAAGATGAGCGACGAGGCCGGCGGCGACGACAAGCTCGTGGCCGTGCTGAGCAAGGACCCGCGCTGGTCGCACATCCAGGATGTGGGTGACCTGGCCGAGTACACGAAGAAGGAGATCGCGCACTTCTTCGAGCACTACAAGGACCTCGAGCCGAACAAGTGGGTCAAGGTCGACGAGTGGGGCGACGCCGCCGAGGCGCAGCGGATCCTGGACGAGTCGATCGAGCGGTTCAAGAACGACGGCCACTGAGCCGACCTCGACCGGCCGCTGAGCCCGTCGAACACGAAGACCCCCGGTGCCGCGTGAGCGGGCCGGGGGTCTTCGTGTTCTATCCGAGGATCAGCCCATGTAGACGCCTTGGCCCTCCATGAACGTGATGGGGTTGATCGGATAGTCGTTCTGGTAGACCTCGAAATGCAGGTGGCAGCCGAAGGATCCGCCGGTATTGCCCGCGTAGGCGATCACGTCACCTGCGTTGACCCATTCACCCGGGTAGACGTTGAATCCGCCGTACTCGATGTGCCCGTAGCCGGTGCCCATGCCGGATCCGTCGTTGTTCTCGATGCGGACGTAGTTGCCGTAACCGCCGTAGTACCAGGCCATGCTCACGGTGCCGGAGTGCGCCGCGTAGATCGGGTCGCCGCAGGCGCCGTCAGCGAGGTCGACGCCCTCGTGGAAGCTGGAAGAGCAGCCGTTGGCGTTGCAGTCTGGCGTGCGCGGACCGTATCCGGAGGACTGGTATCCGCCGAACGGGCGCACCCATCCGGTGCCGGATCCGGATCCGGCCGGAGCCCCGCCTCCGCCGCCACCGCCGCCGTTGTTTCCCGCGGCAGCCGCTGCAGCCGCTGCAGCCTCGGCAGCCGCCTGTCGCGCGGCTGCTGCGGCGGCCTCGGCGGCAGCGCGGGCTGCCTCGCCGGCCTGGTAGCCGGCGACCGTCTTGGCCGTGGTGTCATGGAGGGCGGCAAGCTGCGCCTGCAGCACGCCGAGGTGGGTCTGCTGGTCCGCGAGCGCTGCCTGCGCGGCCTTCGCCGCGTCCTGCGCGATCTGCAGTTTGTTCTGCGCGACCTGGGCGAGACGGTCGCGCTCGGTGCGCGCAGCCGTGGCCTGGTCCGTCAGCGACTGGGCGGTGTTCTTGGCCTCGAGGGCCTTGGAGTAGATCGCCTGGGTGCCGGAAAGCACACGATCCATCTGGCCCAGCTTCTGCAGCAGCTGGTCGGTGTTGCTCTTGGAGCCGGAGAAGAAGAGCTGCAGCGCAGTGGTGTCGCCGCCGTCTCGGGAGAGCTGAGCCGCGATCTGTCCGGCCTTGGTGCCTGCCTCGTCGGCCACCTTCTTCTGCGTGTCGGCTTGTGCCTGCAGGTCGTCGGTGCGACGTGCCTGGGCGTTGGCCGCCTGCTGCGCGACGAAGTACTCGTTGCTCGCCGTCTCGGCGGCGGCCTTGGTGTCGGCGACGTTCTGGGTGAGGCTTGCGATCAGACCCTGGATGCGGGTGACCTCGCTGGACGCCGCAGCCTCGTTGGCCTTCGCCGCCTGGACGTCGTCCCACGAGGGATAGTCATCGGCGAATGCGGCAGGAGCCACTACGAAGAGGCTGATGACCAGCGCGCCGACGGCTCCGAGGCTCAGCGCGAGTGTTGCGAGGCCGCGACGGCGGCGGGCCGTGCGGGCACGCCGAACGCGGGACGTCGGTCCGGGTCCGTGCCTGACGTCTTCGATGTTCGGATGGTTCACGCGGCTCCCTTTCGCCGGTTTCACTCATGTCACACTAACAACATCAGTCCCGTGCGCAACCCTCTGATCCGCTTCAGCTCGCGGATCTCTTCGGATCCTGAGTCGGCGGATGCGGGGCGCGACGGGTGCGGGCCATCTCCCATCCTCCTCCCGGACACGCCCGGGATCCAGAGCGACGCGCCCCCGATTGGTGTTTTCCCGCGGAAACCCCTTATGCTTGAGCGTCGGCAAGGGAACCGAGGGGTTCACCTCCGGCCCCATCGTTTAGTGGCCTAGGACGCCGCCCTTTCACGGCGGTAGCACGGGTTCGAATCCCGTTGGGGTCACTCTTTCCGATACAATTTCATAATTCTGGCCCTGTAGCGCAGTTGGTTAGCGTGCCGCCCTGTCACGGCGGAGGTCGCGGGTTCAAGTCCCGTCAGGGTCGCTCCAAGCGTCGGGCTCTTTCTCCGGAAAGGGCCTTTCGTCTAGGACGCAGGTCAGAAGCTTCCACCTTCGGATCTGTGCGGCTCTGTAGCTCAGTTGGTAGAGCGTTCGACTGAAAATCGAGAGGTCACGGGATCGACGCCCGTCGGAGCCACAAGGGTGATCGTTACAATCACCCCAGAAACCCTCGCCTAGCTTCTACATGGCGGGGGTTTCGCCTTTTCCCTGGTGAGGGACCGTTTCTGCGTCGCTCCCCCTGGCCGATCTGGCCCTGGTCGCCGAGCAAGCGCAGCTCCCGGTCGTTGAGCGAGCGCAGCGAGACGAAACGACCTCGACATGAGGCTTGTGCCGGTTTTGTGCCGGCGCGCCATATCCGTCCCGAGCGGCGGCTCGCTCTGCTCGACGCCGACCTCCTGTCCCGCCTCGCCGACGCCGTTCCGGACGAGCACCCGGAGGTTTCGGATGAGTCAACTCGGACGCTTCCGCCTTACTCATACACCGGCTAGTGTACTTTTATGAGTAACTTGATTACCCATAGCAACTATGGCGCGCGTGTATGAGCGCATCGGACCATCTTTGGCCCGCCCTGAAATGGGAGGACTCACTCTGGCGTCCCTCAACCGGCTACGGAAGCAGACGATTCAAGGCGTCTGTTCCGCCGCTGATCACAACGCTGAATCCCTCCCCGACGGCGGAGGCGAACGAAGCGGCCATGGCCGCGACCAATGAGCTGAGCCGTTTCGATGGAGAGCTCGGCCATCGGGTAGCTGCGTTCGCGCCGGTGCTCCTTCGCTCCGAGTCTGCCTCTTCCTCGCAGATCGAGAATCTGACCGCAAGCGCACGCGCCATCTTCAGCGCGGAGCTCGGGGCGAAAGGGAGCCGCAATGCGGAACTGATCGCCGCGAACACGCACGCACTGCAGGCCGCGCTCGAACTGAGCAACAATGTATCCGCCGGAACCATCCAGGAGATGCACCGCATCCTCCTGTCCGGGCAGCCACGGCACACGCCAGGCGAATGGCGAGATGAGACCGTGTGGATCGGCACGCGCACGGACAGCCCGATCGGCGCCGACTTCGTCGCCCCCACGCATGATCGCGTTCCCGCTCTCATCTCCGATCTTTCCGTCTTCGCAACACGGAGGGACCTCGCCCCGCTCACCGCGGTGTCCGTTGCACACGCCCAGTTCGAGACCATCCACCCCTTCAGCGACGGCAACGGTCGTACGGGACGGGCGCTCGCTCAGGCCATGCTCCGCCACCGCGGAGTCACGCGGAACGTGGCTGTGCCGGTTTCTGCGGGGCTGCTGGCGGATGTCGACGGTTACCACCGGGCTCTCACCGAGTACCGGGCCGGCGACGTGTCCCCGATCGTTCTGGCCTTCGCCAACGCCTCGATGCGCGCCATCGCCAATGCGAGACTCCTCATTGAGGAGATCGACCGGATACAGGAGCTGTGGGCAGAGCGACTCACGGTCCGCCGCTCGAGCAATGCCTGGCGTCTGCTCGACATCGTCGCTCGCCGCCCGGTGCTGGATGCGGCCACGGCGGCACGGGAACTCGGAGTCCAGCGTCCGAACGCCTACCCGCCACTGCAAGCGCTGGTCGATGCCGGGATCCTGGCCGCGAAAGCGGAGCACAGGCTGGGCCCCTTCTGGCGCAGCACGGAAATCCTCGATGCGATCGACGCATTCGCGAAGCGCGCAGGGCGGCGAGAGATGCCGAGATGAGTGGGAGAGCTATGAGTATGCGGCGGAGAGGCTAGCCGCCTTGTCGTCAAGAGCGCGGGCCCGACCCGTGCTCCCGAGCCCGGGCGACGACGATACCCCGCTGAGATGTCGGGAAGCGCTGCAGCATGGCCCTCAGCTCGGCGGCGTCGATGTCGGCCCCGAAGGCTTCGGCGCCCGGCTCCAGCATGATGCCGGCGGCGAGGTCTCCGGCGATCACCGGATCGAAGCCGAGATCGTCGATGAGCCGGGCCACCGCGGTCAGGTCCGCGGGATCGTCGCCCGCGACGGCGATCGCCTTGCGTCCGGGCGCACCGGCGGGCCGCGCCTCATCCTCGAGATCCTGATAACCCATGTGGTTGAGTGCCTTCACCACGCGGGATCCGGCGAGGAACCGCTGCACGATCTCGCTCGTCGAGGTGCGCGGATCGCTGAGCTCGTCGTTCAGGCCGTCCGCGCCCCACCAGTAGTTCATGGCATCGATCACGAGCCTGCCGCGCAGCGCATCCGCGGGCAGTGCGGTGTGTCTGCTCAGCGGCAGTGCCAGGAGCACCGCATCCGCGCCCTCGGCGAGCTCCGCCACCTCGACCGCGGTGGCGCCCAGAGCTCGCACCGTCGGTGCGATTCGAGCAGCGGAGGAGGATCCCGCGACCAGCACCCGATACCCGGCGCGCACGGCGAGTCGGATGAGCACGCTGCCGACTCGGCCCGCGCCGATGATGCCGAGAGTGTGGATCCCGGGAGCCGCTTCTGCCACGACGCCGCGCCCGCCTACGGGTTTCGGCGCAGTCGGAAGACGTCGAAGACCACCTTGAGGGTGAGCATGCCCGACACCACGACGAGCAGGTAGCCGAAGATCTGGAACAGCGACAGCGTGGGGGTGATCACGGGACCGCCGTCGCTGATGAGCAGCATCGCCGCCATGATGCCGAACACGCCGGCGAGGAAGGTGACCGCGAGCGTGCTCACGAGCTCCCGGACGAGCGTCCGGTCGCGCCGATCGGCGAACAGCCGCACGTTCATGCCGAAACGTCCGCTGGCGAGCACGCCCGTGAGCTGATCGACGCGCGCGGGCAGCCGGCGCAGGAGCGGCAGCAGGCTGTCCAGCTCGGTCTTCGCGGCCGAGAACATCCCGCTCGGCGTCTGCAGCTGGGCGATCCTCGCCTGGGCGAAGTCACCGGCCTCGGCCAAGAAGTCGAAGCTCGGGCTGAGGTGGCGCAGGGTGCCCTCGAGCGTGCCGATGGCGCGCAGCGAACTCGCCAGCTCGGCCGGCAGCGCCACCCGGTTTGCCGCGAGGAGCCGGATCATCTCGGTGAACACGGTGACGTCGATCGATGCTCCGGGCCCGAGCTGCGTCGCCATGAACATGCCGAGCTGGCGGCGCAGGGCGAACTCGTCGACGTCGTCGGGCAGCTCCACGAACGCGAGCAGCGCGTCGGCGAAGGCCCGGGAGTCGCTGCGGTAGAAGGCGAGCAGCAGGTTGCCGATCTGACCACGGATCTCGGAATCGAGGCGTCCGATCGATCCGAAGTCGAGCAGCACGAGCGCGCCGGCCGGTGTGACCATGATGTTGCCGGGGTGAAGATCCGCGTGGAAGACGCCGTCGTCCATGATCTGGGTGAGGGTCGAGCGGAACAGGAGAGCGGACTGCCGCACCCGCTGGGCGTCCGAGACCCCCGTGAGCGCGTCGTCGTCGCTGAGCGTGCGGCCGGCGACGAGCTCCATGACGAGGACCCGGCTGGTGCAGAGCCGCGGAAAGTGCCGGGGAATGATCAGCCGCTCCTCGACCGGATGCGCCTGCTGCGTGTGCGTCATCGCCGCCATGTTGGACGCTTCGACCCGGTAGTCCACCTCTTCGCGCAGGCTGTCGGAGAAGCCGCGCGCCAGTTCGGCGACGCCGAGATCTTTCGCCCAGCGCGTCGAGGACTCCAGCTGCTTCGCGATCCGCAGCAGGATGTCGACGTCGCGCTCGATGAGCGGGATGATGCCGGGGCGCTGCACCTTGACCGCGACGGCCTCGCCGCCGAGGAGGGTCGCGCGATGCACCTGGCCGATCGAGGCCGCGGCCAGCGGCGTCTCTTCGAACGACGCGAAGAAGGTCTCGACGAGTCCGCCGAGCTCCGTCTCGAGCAGCGCCCTGACCTGATCCCACTCGGCGGCGGGCACCCGCTGCTGCAGGTGCGAGAGCTCCGTCAGGTACTCCACCGGCAGCAGGTCGCTGCGGGTGGAGAGCACCTGACCGAGCTTGACGAAGGCGCCGCCGGCCTCTTCGAGAGCGGTGCGCAGGGCCACTGCCTGGCGGCGCCGCTCCACCGACCCGGCCGACGACGGGTCGGTGTCGGGCCGGAACGGAAGCAGACCCGCGCGCAGGGCGATCCTGGTGATCTGCGCGTAGCGCTTCGTGCGCTGCGAGCGCCGCCGCATGCTCGGGATCCACTCGGTGGGGCGGGGAAAGGACCCTGCAGGCACGAGCAGCTCCGCGAGCACGAGGAAGGCCACGGCGACGAGGACGATGATGCCGAGCTGAACCGGTATCAGTGCGGGCGTGTACGACCCCTGCTTCCAGACGAACTGCGACTCGAACCCGACCTCGGCGCCGAGACCGAGAATCCCCGCGACGACGATGCGGCCGATCCCCACCTGGGCGCCGAGCACGCGTCTGACGAAGGCCGTCAGGATGACCATGAACACGATCGCGACGAGCACCATCACGACGATGTCGACGAGGACGGCGGTCACGTTCATCGGATTCCCCTCGCTGGCGCGGCACGGCTGGATCCCACGCTACCGACGATCGCCGGGCGACCGCTCACCTCATTGCGAAGGGATCACACGCGCGTCGGGGAAGGCGTGCAGTCCCTCCGGCGCGATGACGAACTGCACCTGCCGGCCCGCGACGAGGGCATCGGCCTCCTGCGAGAGCATCGTGACAGGGATGCGCAGATCTCCTGCAGCGATCTCAGCCCGGGCGAACGGTCCGTAGAAGTCGATCGTGCTCAGCACCCCCGTGGCGGCGTGCGCCGGGGCCGGCGCCTCGGCGGGCACGATGCGAACGCGTTCGGCCATCACCAGCACTTCGACGGGGTCGCCGTCGAGGAGGTCGTCCTGCGACGACGCCAGCGTCAGCCCGCCGATCTCCACGCGAGCTGCGGCTCCGCTGCCGCGCACGACGCCGGTGCCGAGCAGCTGGCCGCCGAGGAACTGTGCGACGAAGCGGTTCCCGGGGGCCCGGTACATCGACTCGGGAGTGTCGTTCTGCTGCACGACGCCGTGATCGAGCATCATGACCTGGTCGCCGAGGTCCATGGCCTCCTCCTGGTCGTGCGTGACCATGACGGTGGTGAGGCCGGTCTCGCGGTGGATGCGCTTGAGCTCGCGCTGCATCTCGCCGCGGATCTTCTTGTCGAGTGCGCTCAGCGGCTCATCGAGCAGAAGCAGGTCGGGGCTGGTGACCAAGGCGCGGGCGAGTGCAACGCGCTGCTGCTGGCCTCCCGAGAGTTGAGCGGGTGAGCGGCCGCCGAAGTCGCCGAGCCCGACGAGATCCAGCATCTCCCCCGCCTTCCTGCGGGCCGCGGCGCGCGGCGTCCGCCTGGCACGCAGCCCGTACATGACGTTCGACAGCACACTCAGATGCGGGAACAGTGCGTAGTTCTGGAACACGAATCCGATGTTGCGCCTCTCGACCGAGAGTCGGGTGACGTCGCGGCCGCCGACCTGGATCGAGCCGGCGTCTGGGTCCTCCAGGCCCGCGATGATCCGCAGCAGGGTGGACTTGCCGGATCCGGAGGATCCGAGCATGCAGCAGAACCGGCCGTCGCCGACGGTCAGGTCCAGCGGTTCGAGGACACGCGTGCCGTTGAAAGTCTTCGCGACGCGCGAGACGGTGAGCTCGGCCATCAGTTTCCTCTGTTCGTTGTGGTGAAGAGCTTGGCGGCGTTGCCGGAGAGCCAGTTGAGGACGACGACCAGCAGCACCGTGCTGAGGATGATGATCGTCGCGAGCGCGTCGACGTCGGGGGTCACGCCGAGGCGCACCATCGAGTAGATCTGCACGGGGAGGGTGGAGACGCCGATCGGTGCCAGGAAGAGCTGGATCGCGAAGTTGTTGAAGGTGATCACGAAAGCGAGCAGCCCGCCCGCGATGATCGACGGGCCGATCAGCGGGATCGTGACGGTGAGGAACGTCCGCAGCGGGCCGGCCCCCAGCGAGTGGGCGGCCTCCGCGTCGTGCGGGTTCAGGTCGCGCAGCCTCCCGCTCACGATGAGCACGACGAACGGCAGCGACGTCACGATCGACGCGAGGATGAGCCCCGCCGTGCTCGACCCGAGCCCAAGCCAACCGAAGACGACGACGAAGCCGGCGGCGAGGATCAGAGCCGGAACGGTCAGAAGGGCGAGCAGCAGGCCGTTGATCGGCAGGGTGACGTAGGTGCGGCTGCGCGCCATCCCGAGCGAGAGCAGCGTGCCCACGATCACCGCGAAGATGGTCGCCTGCGTCGCCAGGTTGAGGCTGGTGAGCAGCGCGTCGATGAGTGCCTGGTCGTTCGCCAGGTTCGCGTACCAGTCGAAGGTGAACTGGAACGGGAAGGTGCCGTAGCGCGACTGGTTCAGGCTGAGGACGGTCATGGCGAGCAGCGGCAGCGCCAGGATGACGAGCACCAGGTACAGCCACGTCTTCATCAGCCGGGGAAGGGCCGCATTCTTCATCGGAGCACTCCTTCAGTGGTGAGGGCTTCTTCGGGGAGCAGCGTCTGCGCGGCGACGCGTTCGGGTCGGGGGCGCCCGGCCCTGGCCACCCCGGAGACCGCGGACCGCGACCAGGACAGCAGACCGGTGACGCCGCCGACGATCGCCAGGCTCGTGATGAGCAGCACCAGCGACATCGCGACTGCGAACTGCTGATGCACGCCCGACTGCAGCTGGGTCGAAATGGTGTTTCCGAGCATCTGGCCGGTGGGGCCGCCGAGGATCGCGGGCTCGGCGAAGGCGCCGACCGTCTGAACGAACGTGAGCGCGAAGTTCACGCCGATCATCGCCGAGCTGAGCGGCCAGATCACGCGCGTGAAGACGAAGCCCTTGCTTGCGCCGAGCGTGCGCGAGGCCTCCAGCACCGAGCCGCTGATCTGATCCGATGCCGAGTACATCACGAGAATGGCTGTGGGGATGCTCTCCTGGATCAGCATGAGGATGTTTACCGCAGGGGTGTACATGATCGAGGCCTGCGGATCCGCCAGCCCCATCGCCGACAGCAGGGACATGATCGGGCCACCAGCCTGGACGAGGCTGACGAACCCGTAGATCAGCAGCAACTGCGACGTGATGTACGGGATGATGACGAAGCCCAGGATCAGCGGCTTCGCCCGTGGGCCGGTGTAGCGCGCGAGCGCCCACGCGGCCGGCCAGCCGAGCGCGATGCTGACGACCGTCACGCAGAACGCGATCAGGAGCGTGCGCCCCAGCAGCGACAGGTAGACGGGGCTCGCGATCATCTCCGCGAAGTTGGCGAGCGTGAGGCTCCCGGCGCCGTCCGTGAACCCGATGATCAGCAGCGCGACAAGCGGCAGCAGTGCCAGCAGGGCGAGCAGCAGGCCGCCGGGGGTGAGCAGGAAGCTCGTGGCCAGGGCCCCCCTGGCCTGCCGCCGCGGACGGCGGGCCAGGGATAGCGGGGCTGTGGTCATCAGGAGCCGGCTTTCACCTGCGTCCAGGCGTCCACCCACGACTGGAGCCGGTCCGCAGGCTGCGGGAGCTGCAGCGCGAGACTCGAGATCTTGTCGGGGTTGGCCTGGAGGCGTGTCAGCGTCCCTGCTTCGAGAGTGTCCACGACCGCCTTGTTGGCGGGGGCCGGGGACGCGTCCTGGGGGGTGTTCGCCCACTTCGTGTAGAAGTCCTTGCCGGTCATGTAGTTCAGCCACTTGTACGCGAGGTCAAGGTGCTTGGTCTTGGCCGCGATCGTCCAGTTATCGATCCAGCCGACGGCGCCCTCCTTCGCGATCTGGTAGCGGAAGTTGTCGACACCCGCCGCCTTGCCCGAGATGAGTCCGCCGATCGCGTCGGAGTTGCCGACGCCGGCCACCACGGAGCCGCTCGCGATCGCCTTGGCGAGATCGTCGGTCGACGAGTAGGTGAGCTTGGCGTTGTCCTTCAGCTTCTGCAGTGCAGGCGTGACCTTCGTCATGTCGGGGTTCTGCGGGTCCTCACCGAGGTAGAGCGCGGTGATCGGCACCAGCACGGTCGCGTCGTCGATGAGGGCGATCTGACCCTTGTACTTGGGGTCCCAGAGCACGCTGAGCGAATCGGGCGCCGGGGTCACCTTGCTGCTGTCGAAGAACAGGCCGGTGCTGCCCCAGGTCCACGGGATTCCGTACAGTTTGTCGTCCTTGCGGATCTCCGTGCGCTGCGCGAACTCCGGGTAGATGTCGGTGTAGTTGCTGAGCTTGGAGGTGTCCAGTGCGTGGAAGATGCCCTGGTCGATGCCGGAACCGATGTACTGGATGTTCGGCAGGGCGACGTCGATCGCGCCGTTCGCCTTGTTCACCAGCTGCAGCATGTTCGACTCGGAATCGATGTACTGGAACTTGAGGCTCGCACCGGTCTCCTTCTTGAAGTCGGCGGCCACCCACGGCAGGTCTGCACCGTAGCCCTTCCAGATCGCGACGGTCAGGGTGTTGCTGTCGCTTCCCGCGGCACTGGGCGACAGCGAGCACGAGGTGAGGGCGACAGCGGTCGCCAAGAGGGCCGCTGCGGCGAGGGCCGTCCGTCGAGTGAGGGAGCGGCGGCGTTGCCCTTTGGTGCTACGTGATTCAGTCACGTCATTCTCCTTGATCTCTGTGGTGCTGATGATTGCATTGGTGGTGCGAGGGCGGTGCTGGTCTGTCAGAGGATGCCTGCGGTGGCGTCCTTCAGGTACGTGCGCGCGGCAACGAGCTGACCTACCGGGTCGGAGGCCGCGTCGAGCTCGAGCAGGATGCCGCCCTCGTATCCGATGTCGGCGAGCGCCCGAGCGAAGGCGGGCCAGTCGACGACGCCCTGTCCGGCCGGACGGAAGTAGGGGCGGTGGCGGCTGAAGATGTCGCCGTCGACGAGGGCCTTCTCGCGGAACGCACCCGCGGCGTCCTTCCAGTGCGCGATGACGACGCGCTCACGATGGCGCAGGACGAGCTGCACCGGGTCTCCCCCGCCGAGCACGATGTGGCCGGTGTCGGGGCAGAAGGCCACGAGGAAAGGGTCCGTGAGCAAGAGGAAGAGGTCAACGTCGCGCGGGGTCCAGAACACCGAATGGCTCTCGGTGTGGAGGGCCAGTGTCACACCGTGCCGGGCGGTGATCGCGCCGACCTCGTTGGCGATGTCGGCGATCGGCGCGGCGGTCGCGAGGTCGACTGGGGCGAGCCCGTCGCCTTCGGCGTTGTTGCGGCGCATCGGAAGGCCGGCGACCAAGAAGGAGGCACCGATCCCGGCGAGGAAGGCGGCCTCCGTCTCCGCGGCGGCGAGGATCGCGGCCCGGGTCTGCGGGTCCGTGACGTCGTCGGCGTGCTCGATGTCGGCGAAGTAGGAGCTGACGACGGAGAGGCCGCGGCCGGCGAGCTCGTCGGAGTACGCCTGCACCGATCCGTAGGCCGCGACGGCGGTCTGCCGGTCAGCAGGAGCGAACGTCATCTCGAACTCGGTGACGCCGGCCTCCTGCAGCGCGTCGAGAATGGTGTCCCAGACGCGTCGCGGCTCGGCGGCCGCGAGCGCGGTCAACTCCTCACTCGTCGCGAGACCCCAGAATCCCGGGTCGAAGAAGGTGATCAGGTCGACGCCGAAGGCGCGGGAGGTCGCGGGGGCGGTGGTGGTCGTGGTCATGAGGTCCAGGTCTCCTTGGTCGGTGCGGGGCGGTCGCAGGTCGTGGTGAGGGCGGCGACGCCGTCGGTGCCGTTCGCGATCGCGTCGAGCACCTCCAGCACGTGCAGCGCGAAGTCCGCGTTCGTGCGGAACGGCTCGCCGGTCAGCGCCGCGGCGAGGTCCGCGACGCCGGGGCCCCGCAGCGGCAGGTCCGCCCCGTCCACGCGGGAGGTGAAGCCTTCGATCACGGGGGGCAGCGACCGCCAGGCGTGCTCGCCGTGCTGCCGCACCCGCACCGTGTCGTCATAGTTGTTGGGGTCTGGCACGCTGAGCGTCCCCTCGGTGCCGTACAGCTCGATGAACGGCAGCTCGTGGTCCCACACGTCGAAGCTCATCAGCACTGTGCCGATCGCGCCGTTCGCGAACCCGAGGGTGGCGGAGGCATGAGTAGGGATGGTGACGTCGATCGTGTCGACCTGCCGCCCAGGCGTCGAGACCGGTCGCACGGTGCTTCCGATGCGCGCCATCGCAGACACCGACACGATCGGCCCGAGCAGGTTCACGAGCGCGGCGATGTAATACGGGCCCATGTCGAGCGCGGGGCCGCCTCCGGTCGTGAAGAGGAACGTGGGGTCGGGATGCCAGAGTTCGGCCTTGCTGTGCGTGACGAATGCGCTCGCTCCGATCACGTCGCCGATCAGCCCATCGTCCACAGCGGCCCGCGCCGTCTGGCCGGCCGAGCCGAGGAACGTGTCCGGGGCGGATCCGAACAGCACGCCCTTGCCGCGGGCTTCGGCGACGAGCGAGGCGGCCGACGCGAACGAGGCCGTGAGCGGCTTCTCGGTGAAGACGTGCTTTCCGGTCCCCAGCAGCGAGCGGGTCACGCTCTCGTGGGCGAGTGGAGGGGTGAGGTTGACGAGGATGTCGACGCCATCCGCTGCCGCCAGCTCCTCCGCACTCGCGAACACGGGCACCCCGTGACGTTCGCCCGCCGCCCGGGCGAGCTCCTGATCGAGATCCGCGCATCCCGCGATCCGCAACCCGTCGAACCGCCGGAGGCCACGAAAGTACGCGCCGGAGATGTTGCCGCAGCCGACGATGCCGACACCGATCGGATCTTTCTGAACAGTCAAGATCGTCCTTCTTCTTCGAAGCTCTTGTCAGCCCGAGCCGAGGTCCGGCATGTGCTGTTGATCGGGAACGCTAGCAATTATGCGCGGTAATAGCAAAACTATTTTTGTTCGCGTATGATCGGGCTCGGCGATGAAGGGGTAGACCAGGCATGGATCACGTGGAGATGCGGCAGCGCAACGCCGCCACGACGCTCGGCATCCTGTATCGCGGCGGTCCGGCCAAGATGACCGCGCTGCAGCGGGAATCCGGCCTGTCGCGACGAACGATCGAGCTGATCCTCGATGACCTGATCGACAGCGGCTGGGTCGTGGAGGTGCACACGACGACGCCGGATGCCCGCCCGGTCGGCCGCCCGCCCCGCAGCTTCGCCTTCCGCTATGACGCCGCTTGCGTCGTCGCGCTGCAACTGGAGGCGGGCCAGATCCACGCGACAGTCGCCGACCTGGCGACGACCGTGCTCGCCGACCTCCGGGTGCCGCTGCCGATCAAGACCTCACGGAAAGAGCGGCTCAGTCTCCTCGACGAGTGCGTGGCGCGCCTGCTCGCGGAGGCGGGGGTGGCGCGATCCGCGGTCGTCGCGGTGACGGTCTCCACGCCGGGGATCGTGCGTGACGACGGGATGGTGGACCTCCCGATGACCATGCCGGAGTGGACCGGGTTCTCACTCAGCGACGCGGTCGGCGAGCTGTTCGACTGCCCGGTGCGGGTCGAGAACGACGCCAAGCTGGCCGCGCTCGGCGAGAAGTGGTCGCGCGACGGCGAGGTGCAGGACTTCGCGTACATCTTCTCGGACAGCGAGCGCATCGGTATCGGCCTCGTGCTGCGCAACGAACTCTACCGCGGCCGCGACGGTGCGGCCGGCGAAGTCAGCTGGGCGCGGGAGCTGGGGCTGCACGACCTGGTCAGCCCCCTGCTGGTCGACCTCGACGACGAGCTCGCCCCCGGGCACGCCGCCACCCTGCAGCTGGTCACGGCCGCGCGCGACGGTGACCAGGGCGCCCTCGACGAGGTCGGCCGCCTCGCCCGCGCCCTCAGCGCCGGCATCACGTTGATCGCCTGGCTGCTCGCACCGGAGGAAATCATCCTCGGCGGCTCGCTCGGCAGCATCCAGGACCTCCTCATCCCCGCGCTCGAAGCGGAGCTCGCCACCAACGACCGGCCGATCGAGGCCCGCCTCCGCGGCTCGCAGTTCGGCGACGCGAGCGTGCTGACCGGCTGCCTGCGCATGTGCATCGAGTCGCTCGGAGAGCAGCTGTTCACCCCGTCGGGCACGTCAGCCATAGGCAAAGCGCGGATCCCGGTCGACCGCGTCCGAGAGGACCTCAGCGTCGTCGACTGAGGATGTCTGCGAGCACTGCCGCTGTTCGGCGAGCGCCGCCTTGGTCAGCCACGCTCCTCGGGTTCGGCTCGGAAAGCCCGCCCAGACTCCCCTCAGCCGGCCGTCGGGATCCACACGCGCATGAGGCTGGGCCCGCGATTCGCCCAGGCGAAGTACGGGTGCACCTCGGCCTCCACGAGCCGCGGGGCTGGGTCCGCGACCGTGTCCATGCGCTGCGGACGGTACGGCCACAACCCGGCCGCGTCCGCAGCCGGCTCGATCCGGAGATGCACCCGAGCCCCGTCCGCGGTGACCTCGGGCGCGAATCGGAGATCGAGGCGCACGTCGTCGAGGGCGACCTCCGGCGGCAGGTCGACGGATTCGAGCGCCAGCACCAGTGGGCCACGTTCGAGCGCGACGGCTCCTCGTGCCGCGTCGACCCGCGGATGCGCTGCGATGACCCGTGCGCCGATCTCGAACTCCAGTCGGATGAGGTCGCCTGCTTCGAATCGGCGGGCCAGCGTGAAGTACCCGTCGACCACCAGAATCCGCACGCCGTCGATCGTCGCCGCGCACGCCTTCGCCCATCCGGGTGCACGCAGACGCAGGGTGAACTCCCCCGCGCTGAGCACCGTCAGCGAGGCGCCACCGTCGAACGGGTACCCGGTGCGCAGCTGCAAGGAGACGGGGATCCCGGAGCCGGTGTGCGTGTCGATGTCGAGGTCCGCGTACTGGTGGATCTGGACGCCGTCGTGATCTGCGGTCGCGAAGTAGCCGGCGACGCTCGCCAGGGTCCTCGCGACGTTGGTCGGACAGCAGGAGACCTCGAACCAGGGCGCGCGCAGGCTCGCCTCGGCCCGCTCGCTGAGCTCGTCCTCCTCCGGCTCGCTGCCGAGCACCCGCTGATGCAGCGTGTTCGAGTAGTAGAACGCCCGGCCGTCGGCACGCGGAGACACCAGCACCGCGTTGAGAAGAGTGCGTTCGATCAGATCCGCGTACTCCGCCGCGCCAGTCTGCAGCAGCAGCCGCCAGTTGAGCATCACGGATCCGATCGCGGCGCAGGTCTCCGCGTAGGCCCGGTCATCGGGAAGCTCGTAGTCCTCACCGAACTCTTCGTTCTGGTGGTGCGCGCCGATCCCGCCGGTCACGTACATGCGCCGTCCGACCGTGCCCGCCCACTGCGCCCGAACCGCGGCGAGCAGCTCGGCATCCCCTCGTTCCACCGCCAGATCGACCGCGCCGGAGGCGAAGTACACCGCTCGCACCGCATGGCCGCGCAGGATCTCCGCCTCGCGCATCGGCTCATCGTCGAGGAAGTATTCGCTGCTCAGGAAGAGCGTGGTCCGCAGGGTCCGCCGTCCGCGCCGTTCCAGGAAAAGCTCGGCGAGATCGACGTAGCGGTCCTCGCCCAGGGCCCGCCCGAGCTCGATCAGCGCCGTCTCGATCTCCGGGTGCCCGCAGATCGCGTCGCGACCGTCCGGTCCGAACTCGCGGTGCACATGGTCTGCCAGCCGACGGGCGACATCGACGAGCAGGTCGTCGTGCCCCGTCCGGATCCGCGCGACCGCCGCCTGCATCAGATGACCGAAGCAGTACAGCTCATGGCCCCACTCCATGTCGGAGTAGCGCTCGCGCTGACCCGCGCGGCCGAACGACGTGTGCAGGTAGCCGTCCGCATCCTGCGCGGCCGCGACCCGCCGCACGATCGACCGATATCGCTCCTCCAGACCGGCCTCGCCGGATCGGCCGATCTCCCAGGCCATCGCCTCGAGGAGCTTGTACACCTCGGAGTCGACGAACTCGACGCCCGCGTGATCCTCCGCCACCGTGCCCTGCACAGCCCGGTCGAAGTTCCCGATCCAGCCGATCCGCTCCATCCACGTCAGACAGTGATCGATGATGGTGGAGCCGTTGAGGTCTTGACGTTCGCCCCAGAACCCGCCCACGATCCTGACCTCGGCGTGACTCAACGGACGCAGCAGGGACCGCGACGGCACCACGGGCCCCCCGATCCTGAGCCCGGTCGGTGCGGCGTGGGGGGAAGGCATGTCGGTCATCGTTCTCCGGGGACGGTGGCGGAGGCGGCGTCACGGGCGTGCGCCGCGGGGAGGAGCGTGAGGTACGCGCTCGCGGTCCAGGTGTAAGCGCGGTCGCGCAGCCCCGCGCCGGTGGTCGCATCGAAGTTCTCCGCGAAGCCGGACGCCTCGCAGGCCCGCCGGAAGGCGCGGCTCACCCGATCGGCGAGGGCGACGTGCCCGGCCCGGCGCAGACCATCCTCAATGAGAACCGTCGAGGGCGCCCAGATGGGCCCGCGCCAATAGCCGTCCGCCTCGTACAGAGGAGAGGTCACCGGCTCCGTGGCCAGGCCCCACAGCGTGAGATGCTCCGCGATCGTCGCTGCGAGAGCATCCGCGATTTCCGCGGGAAGACGCTCGCCCAGGATGATCGGAAGGGTGTTCAAGAGGCTGGAGGAGCCGCTCGCGTTGCCCGTCCACGCCGAGCGGGCGACGAACCGGTCGCCCGTCCAGAGTTCACGCCACAGCGCGGCCTCGATCTCGGCCCTGGCGCCGACCCATTCGCCGACGTCGGCAGCCGCATCGGCGCCGAGCCGCTCGGCGAGCGCCACCAGTTCGTCGAGCTGAAGGATCAGGAAGGCCGCGAGATCCGGGGACTCGATGACGCGGGCCTCGTCGAACGTCGTGGAATTGTCCCAACCGCTGTCGTTGCCGTGCTGGTAGTACGGCAATGCATGCCCGGGCACACGGCGATGATCAAGCCAGAATCGCGTCCAGGCAGCGAGCCGCGCGTACACCTCGGACAGCTCATCCGCGTGCAGCGGCCGGGAGAGCCTCGCCTCGAGCCGCGCGAACGCCCAGCCGTGGATGGGTGGCTTGACGAAGTTGTAGAGCAGCTCCGAATGAGCCACCGAGTCCGGCAGGGCACCCGCCGGATCCTGGTGATCGAACGGCACCAGGAACTGATCCAGAGCGGCGACAGGATCCGCCTCGGCGAGCGCCAGCGCGTTGAAGCAGTGGTCCCAGCTCCACACCTTGTCCATCCAGTGCTTGGACATCAGAATCGCCTCGCGGCCGAGGAAGCCGGCCGGACGCACGGTCGCCGACCACAGCACGTATGCCGCCTTCACGGCTGCGTCGCCATCGCTGTCACCCTCACCACGCCAGGGCGTCAGCGCCGCGGCGTACGCGGTGAATTCCGCCGCGGAGGCGCGCACGACCTCGTCGAATGAACGGTCGGCGCGGTACGGCTCCCGCGCGGTCTCGAACTCCTCGACGACGACTTCCCAGCGTCCTCCCGGGTCGAACACGACGGCGCGCTCGCGCTCGCCGACCTCGCCGTCTCCGACGATGCGCGCCGTGCCCGAGAGCACCGTGAACCGATAGCGCCGGCCCGTCTCGTAGCGGGTGAGCACGATCCCGCCGTCCCCCGGATCCGAGAAGAGGAATCCACCGGTGAACGGGGTCAATCCGCTGCCGGCGGAGAACCGCATCCCCAGACCGTCGCCGGAGAAGCGGATCGCGCTGGTGCCGTCGAACGCGGCGCGGACCGTTCCGGCCGCGCTCTCCCACGCGAGGACCGCCGGCGTCGCGACGACTCGGGCATCGTCCGGGTCGGCCGAGCGACCCGGACCACTCGGCTCCAGCTCCAGGACGGGATGCATCCCGGTCTGATGCGAGACGAGGTGAACGTGCGTGGCGCGGGTGTGCAGTCCCACGACGCGTGAGAGGTCGAGCCAGGAGCCGCGGCGTGAGAACGGGATCTCGTCGATGTCGAAGGCGAAGCCACGAGTGTGCTCGCTCATCTCAGTCCTTCACCGCACCGGCGGTGACGCCCGCCGCGACGTACTTCTGGGCGATCACGAGCAGCACGGCGGCGGGGATCGACGCCACGACGGCCGTGGCCATGATCGCGTTCCACTCCTGGTTGTTGTTGCCGATGTACTTGTAGATGCCCAGCGTGACCGTCTGCAGCGGGCCGCCGGCGTTGAGCGTCGAGGCGAAGATGAAGTCCGACCACGCCCAGAGGAACGCGAACAACGACACAGTGACGATCGAGTTGCGGCTGATGGGGAGCACGATGCTGCGGAACGTCCTCCAGGCACCCGCTCCGTCGATCTTGGCCGCGCTCATCAGCTCATCCGGGATCCCGGACATGAACGCCGAGAAGATCAGCACGCCGAACGGCACGGCCAGGGTCGAGTCGGCGATGATCAGCCCGCCGATGCTGTTCAGGAGCCCGAGGTTCAGATAGATCGCGTAGAACCCCATCGCCATGATGATTCCCGGGATCATCTGGGCGATGAGCAGCACGAAATCGAGCACGCCCCTGCCCCGCGGTCGCAGCTTCGCCAGCGAATACGCCGCGGGTGCAGCGATGGCGACGGTGAGGATCACCGTGCCGAGGCCCACGATCAGGCTCGTGCCGAGGTTGGGCAGCTGATCGTCGAGCACCGCCTGATAGCCCTCGAACGTGGCGTGGAAGGGGAAGAGGTCGGGCGGGCTCTTGCGCATCAGGCTCGTCGGGGTGAGCGAGACGTTGATCATCCAGTACACCGGGAAGAGCATCAGTGCGGTGAGCACGAGCCCGAGGACGGTCTTCCACCAGGGGCGCCGGCCGTTCATGCGATGTCCTGCTTTCGCTGCGTGCGGATGTAGACCAGGCCGAAGATCAGCGCGATCACGATGAGGATGTTGCCCACCGCGGCGGCCGGGCTGAAGTCCGGCAGGGTCGAGGCGAAGCCGAGCTGATAGGACCAGGTCGACAGCGTGGTCGAGGCGGTCCCCGGACCGCCTCGGGTCATGATCCAGATGATGTCGAACACCTTCAGGGTGTAGATCAGGCCGAGCAGGATCGTGATCGCCGACACCGGCCGGAGCAGCGGGAACGTGATCCTCCAGAACTTCTGCCAGGCGTTCGCGCCGTCGAGCGATGCCGCCTCGTACAGATCGGCAGACACGTTCTGCAGGCCCGAGTACAGGATCACGAGGTTGAACGGGATCCCGATCCAGATATTGGCGATGATCACGCTGGTGAGCGCCCAGTCCGGCGAGGTCAGCCAGTTGACCGGCGCAGCGCCGACGGCATGCAGCAGCGCGTTGACCACGCCCGACTCGCTGTTCAGCATCCACGACCAGGTCGAGGCCGAGACGATCAGGGGCAGCAGCCAGGGCACCAGGAACAGGGCCCGCAGCGTCGCCGAGAGCCGGAAGTTCTGGTGGAAGAAGACCGCAAGAGCCATGCCGATCGTGAACTGGAAGACGATGGAGGCCACCGTGAACAGCGCCGTGTGGATGAGTGCGGGGGCGAACGTCGGGTTCTGGATGACCTTGAGGTAGTTGTCCAGTCCGACGAACGGGGCATCGCCCATCACGAACGAGCGGACGGTGTAGTCGCGCACGCTGAGCTCGATGTTGCGGTAGAGCGGGAACGCGTAGAAGACGACCAGGTAGATGACCACCGGGGCGAGGAACGCCCAGGCGGCCCATTGGCCGCTGCGACGCCGCGCGGGACGGCGCCGCAGCGGGGCGGCGGTCGACGCCGCCCCGCCTTCCGGTCGGGCAGACCCGTTCGGAACTTTCTGGATTGTCGTCATCGGATCTGCCTCTCCTGTGTGCGCGGTTACTTCGTGGCCGCTGCGGCAGCGGTCTGCGCGGCCTTGAGCGCCGCCTCGGGGGTCTGCGAGCCGGACAGCGCGGTCTGCACCGCGGTCCACAGCTGCTGCGAGATCTTCGGGTACTTGATGCCGAGGTTGTCGCTGGTGCGGCCCTTCGCCGCTGCGACGGCGTCGACCCACGGCTGCAGTTCGGCGTTGGCCGCGACCTGCTCCTTCTGAGCCTCGGCGGTCGGGGCGATGTAGGAGAGCGTGTTGTCGGTGGTCACGAAGCTCTTCGTGCTCGTCAGGCACTCGGCGATCTTCTTCGACGTGGCGTAGCGGGCCGTGTCCTTCTGCACCGGGATGGTCATGAACTCGCCGCCGGTCGGGGCGGGCGCCGAGCCCCCGTCGATCCCCGGGATGTTCAGGATCCCGTAGTCGATCCCCGCCTTCTTCACATTGCCCAGCTGCCAGGTGCCGTTCTCACCGAACGCGTAGTCGCCGGTGGCGAACTCCTGCCAGCTCGTGGTCTGAGTGTTGTTGATGACGGACTGCGGCGCGTAGCCCTTCTTCACCCAGTCGGTCCAGAGGCTCAGAGCCTGCTGCGCCTTCGCGGAGTCCAGCTGCGTGAGGTTCGCGCCGGATCCCCAGAACCAGGGCAGGAACTGGAAGCTGCCTTCCTCGGTCCCGATCGCGGAGAAGGTGATGCCCTTCTTCCCGGCCGCGGTGACCTTCGCGAGCGCGTCGGTGAGCGTCGCCCAGTCCTTGACCGTGGCGATGTCGACGCCTGCTGCTGCGAGCACCTTCTTGTTGTAGTACAGCGCCAGCGTGTTCGCGCCGATCGGGACGCCGTAGGTCTTCCCGTTGATCTGACCGGCGCCGATGATGTTCTTCTGGATCGCCGAGACGTCGAGCTTGTTCTCGTCGGTCGTGGTCAGGATTCCCGCGTCGGCGAGGGTCGAGACCACCGGGTTGTCGACGAGGAGCAGATCGGGCGAGCTGCCCTGCTGTCCTGCGAGAAGCGCCTTGTTGGTCAGCGCGCTGGTGTCGTACCCGGTGCGCGTGACAGTGACGCCCGCGTCCTTGCCGCACTGTTCGACCAGCTTGGTCCAGTCGGCGCTGGCGTCGAACTGGGGGTAGGGATCCCAGAACGTGTAGGTGCCGCCGGCGCTGCCGGTCTGGCTCGAGCTCGGGCTGCTGGAGCAGGCGGCGAGCCCGCCGATGGTGGCAGCCGCAAGAACCGCGGCTCCGACGATTCGAATGCGCTGAGAAGCGATCACAGTATTCCTCCTTGAATGGCGTGCGGTGATGGGGGTGGGACCGGGAAGCGGTCGCAGGGTGTTCATCTCGAGTCGGGTCATCGTGTGCTTCCGCGGTTCGTCAGTTCCGGTGCGATGAATCGCGTGACCGGTGCTCCGGCGAGCTCCGGGTCGGCGATGCGTCGCACCAGTTGCCGGACCGCTTGCTGGCCCAGCTGATCGGGCGAGCTCTCCACCGCCGTGTAGGGCAGCGAGAAGGCTCGACCGAAGTCTTTTGCGTAGAGACTCACGACGGACAGATCCGTCGGCACGCGCGTGCCGCGAGCCGCGAGGATCGCCGGGAGTGCGGCGATCGTCGCGTCGTTGTGCACGATCAGCGCGGTCGCCGCCGGGCGGGCATCGAGGATCGCGTTGATGCTCTGTCCGATCTGCGGCTGGCGGCTCTCGCCGAAGTACGGGTGGATCTGCAGCCCGTAGCGGGCGCCTCGTTCGAGGGCCGCGTCGCGGAAGCGCCAGCCGTATGCGCCACCGCGCTCGAAGACGTGCATCGGCGGCGACACCACGATGATCTCGCGATGTCCCAGTCCGTACAGGTGGTCGATGATCATCCGCGCCGACTCGCCGAAGTCGAGATCGAAGACGTCGAGCCCCTCGGTGCGCTTGGGCAGACCCACCAGGGCGCCGGGCTGCTCCGCCGCCCGCAGGGTGTCCAGCCGCGGATCCTCGTGCACGACGTCGAGCAGCACGACGCCGTCGACCATGCCCGTCCTGGTGACGCGGCGCAGCGCCGCGGTGGCATCCGTCTCCGTGACGAGCAGGATGTCGTATCCGAGCTCTCGGGCGGTGTCGGAGACGGGGAGGACGTACTGCAGCATCGCGGGTGCGAACTCGTCCTGATGGAACTGCGTCAGAAGGCCGATCACCATCGTCTGCGAGGTGGCGAGGGCACGGGCGCCGGCGTTCGCGGTGAAGCCCAGGGTCGCGATGGCCTCGTCGATGCGCTCCCGGGTCGCCGCCGAGATGGTCCGTTTGCCGGAGATCGCGTAGGAGACGGTGCTGCGGGAGACGCCCGCGCGACGGGCGACGTCCATGATCGTGACGGCCACGCTGCCTCCTTCTTCCTCGAACCGGTTCGATGAATGTAACCCCCGTCCGCACGAAAATCAAGTCGAATCGGTTCGCCAATCCAAAATCAGCGCGATCATGCGGAGTCTGAGCGCGGACTTCGCCGCGAAAACCCGCCCGAGGGGCGGATCAGACGGCGCGGGTGCTGCCGCGGTCGAAGAATCCCGGCTCGATCAGGCGCACGACCGGTGCACCGGCGGACGAGGGATCCGCGATCCGGCGTACGAGCTGCGCCACGGCGAGCTCACCCAGGCGGTCGGGAAGGGATTCGACCGCGGTGTACGGCAGCGAGAACGCCTGCCCGAAACCCTGCGAGAAGACGCCGACGACGGAGAGATCCTGCGGCACCCGGATCCCTCGTTCGTCCAGCAGTCGTGGCAGGGCGGCGACCGTCGCGTCGTTGTGGACGATGAGCGCGGTGGCCCCCGGGAGCGCATCGAGGGCGCGGTCGAGGGACTCGGCGATCTCCGGATGGCGAGAAGCCCCGGGATGCGCGCTCAGCCGGATGCCGTGGCGCGCCGCCCGTTCGATCGCGGCGTCACGGAAACGCCAGACGTACGAGCCACCGCGCGTCGCCACGTGATCGGGCGGCGTGAGCAGCACGATCTCGCGGTGCCCCCGCTCGGCCAGGTGGTCGACGGCCATCCGCGCCGCTTCCCCGAAGTCGAGGTCGAACGAGTCGAAACCCGCGGAATCCTGGGCATATCCGATGAGCACCGCAGGCTGCTGCGCCTGCCGCAGCGGCTCCAGGCGGGCGTCGTGGTAGGTCACATCGAGCAGCACCACGCCGTCCACCATGTGCGAGGAGGTCGTGCGCCGGATGGCACCCGCGAGATCGGGATCCGTCACCATCAGCAGGTCGTATCCCTCCGCCCGAGAGGTGGTGGAGACCGGGAGGATGTACTGCAGCATCGCCGGCGCGAACTCATCCTCCTGGAACTGCAGATACAGGCCGAGGACGTTCGTACGCGATGTCGCGAGGGCCCGGGCACCCGCGTTCGGCGTGAACCCCAGCAGCTCGATCGCCGCCTCGATGCGCTCCTTCGTCTCGGCCGAGATCACGCGCTTGCCGGAGAGCACGTACGAGACGGTGCTCCGCGAGACCCCCGCAGCCCTGGCGACATCGCCGATCGTGGCCATCTGCGCCTCCTTCGCCCGTCGTTCTCGATTCTCGCATGCGGCGACCATCGGCCCGGGGAGGGCGAGTCCCGACGATCTCCGCGGATTGGTCGTCGAACCGGTTCGCCATTTTCCTTGACCCGTGAATTTCGGACTGTTACCGTGCTGCCACAGGCGCTCGTCCGGTATCCCCTCTGAATTCGGCAGCCAGTACCGCATTCACGACATCGAACCGGTTCGAACATCCTGCCTCATCGATCGATCAATGGAGAACTGAAGATGACAACTCATCCCCGTCCCGGCCGACGGTGGTCACCGACCACGGTCACGGCCACGCTCGCCGCTGTCGCGCTGGGAGCATCCTTCGCGACGCTCGGTTCCGCCCCCGCAGAAGCCCTTCCCGGCAGCTCGGCCACCCTCGAGGTGCACGCCGACCAGGCGTTCCGGCCCGTCACTCATGTCGCCACAGGGTCCCTCTATGGGCTCGCCAGCGCCACCGTGCCCTCGGATGACCTCGTCCAGGCGCTCAAGCCGAACACCTTCGTGCAGATGGCGCCGGGAGGGCATCAGCTGCCCAACGGAGAGCCCGCCCCGGCCGGGGATGCCCTCGTGGTCGCCTCGGAGGCCGCCAAGGCCGGCGCGAAGGTCGTCGTGCGCATGTCCGACTGGTATCCGGACTTCCCCTACCGCTGGGTCGGCTGGAACGACTGGCTGGGCGCCGTCGACACCCAGGTGAAGGCGGTGCAGGCCTCCGGCGCGAAGAACATCGCCGCCTACGCTCTGTGGAACGAGCCCGACTGGACCTGGGACACAGCCAAGGCCGGATCGTTCGAGGACGCCTGGACCCGCACCTACCGCGAGGTCCGATCGCTCGACGCGACGACGCCGATCCAGGGGCCGAGCTACTCCGACAACATCAGCGGCATGAAGGCGTTCCTGACGAACGCGGTCGCCACCGGCACCGTCCCCGACATCATCGCCTGGCACGAACTGGAGAGCTCCTCACACATCCAGGCGGACATCGCCACCGTGGTCGGAATCGAGAAGAGCCTGGGCATCACGCCGCGCCCGATCGCGATCGAGGAGTACGCGACACCGTCCGAGATCGGCATCCCCGGTCCACTGGTCGGCTACATCGCCAAGTTCGAGCGCTACGGCGTACAGGACGCGGAGCTCGCCTTCTGGAACCACTACGGCACCCTCGGCGACACCCTCACGGACACCGGAGGATCGCCCAACGGCTCGTACTGGCTCTACACCTGGTACGCCCAGATGAGCGGCGACATGGTGACGACCACGCCGCCTTCTGCCTCGGGCCTGGACGGCGCCGCGTCCGTCACCGCCGACAAGAAGGAGCTCGACGTCATCGCGGGCGGCGGCCAGGGCGCCACCGCCGTGCGCATCGACGGGCTGAACGCGCTGAAGCTCGGCAACGCCGTCGGAGTGAAGGTCGAGTACACCCCGTCGTACGGCCGCACGACGGCCACCACGAAGCCGATCACGATCTCGGACACGCAGTACCACGTGGGCGCAGACGGCTCGATCACCGTGCCGATCGCGATGAACGCCGCGTACGGCTACCACATCGTGGTCACCCATTCCGGTCCGACCACGAAGCTGAACGGCGACTACACGATCTCGAACGGCAACAGCGGCCTCGTGCTCGGCACCGCCGCGTCCGGTGGAGGCGTGGAGCAGGTCGCGTCGAGCGGACAGGCCGACCAGATCTGGAAGCTCGAAGACAGCGGCTCTGGCCTCTACAAGGTCGTGAACGCGGCGAACGGCGACGTGCTGGGCGTGCAGGGGGCGTCGAAAACGGCCGGAGCGAAGGCGGTCATCGAGGCCGACACCGGAACTGATGATCAACTCTGGCAGGTGATCCCGGACGGGAGCGGTCGCGTCAAGCTTGCGAACGCGGGAAGCGGGCTCGTGCTCGCCGTCGCCGCCATGAGCGCAACGGCGGGCTCGTCCGTCGTCCAGTGGACGGACGGTGCGCCCACCTGTGCGGTCGACGGCCCGCGGGCAATCGGAAGGATCGGATCCGCTCTGGACTTCTGCCACACGGCGTCCTACGTCGCGCTGCCATCGGGAGCAGTCAGCGGTCTGACCGGGGACTACACCGTGTCGGCGTGGGTGAACCCGTCCTCGAACACCACCTGGTCGCGCGTGTTCGACTTCGGCAACGGTCCGGGGACGAACATGTTCCTCACTGTGAACTCGGGTAACGGTCTGCGCTTCGCGATCACCACGGGCGGGCCGAACGCGGAACAGCAGATCAACGCCCCCAGCGTGCTCCCCGTCGGCAAGTGGTCGCTCGTCACAGTGACGCTCTCCGGCACGACAGGGACATTGTCCGTGAACGGTCAGGTCGTCGGGACCAACACCGGCATGACCGCGCATCCCGCGGCGCTCGGAGACACTCCGAACAACTGGATCGGCAAGTCGCAGTACAACGATCCCGCGCTCGATGCCAAGGTCGACGACCTCAACATCTACGACCGTGCGCTGAGCCCGGCCGAGGTGACGGCGCTGGCGACGGGTCAAGCGGGCGATGGCGACGTGCTGCACTACGCGTTCGACGAGGCGGACGGCACCACGATCATCGACTCGTCCGGCCACGCGCGCAACGGCGTCCTCGTGGTCGGAGCCCCAGGCGCGACGAGCACCGTCGCCACCGACGCGGCAACGGCGGATCACTTCTGGACGCTCACTCCCGCCGAGCGCTGAAGGCTCACCCGGGCGACGCGGCGAGGGCCACGCCGCCCGGGTGTCCGATGGCGCGGCTAGGGTGATCCGATGCGGCTGTCCCTGGACTCGATCATCGACAGCCGCCTGCTGCCGCTCGCCGATGAGACGCGCGCGTTCTACGCGCAGCGCGGGAATCGGAGCGGCCCGGCCGGCGCGCAGGAGCTCGCCGAGGCCCGTGCCGCGGCACCTGCGCTGATCCCCTCGGATCCCCCGGCGCAGTATGAGATCGTGAGCGGGAACGGGCGAGCCGTGCCGGTTCGGATCCAGACCCCGACGTCGACTCCGTCCCAAGGCGTGATCCTGGACCTTCACGGCGGCGGATTCTTCCTCGGCGCCGGCAGCCGGGACGATCTGCGCAACAGAGCGCTCGCCGACGCTCACGACGCCACAGTCGTGAGCGTCGACTACCGGCTCGCGCCGGAGGATCCGTGGCCCGCCGCACCGGACGATGTCGAGGCGGCGGCTCTGTGGCTGGTCGAGAGCGCGTCGGATCGGTTCGGCACCGAACGACTCGTCATCTCCGGCTTCTCCGCCGGGTCGACGCTCGCGATGACCACGCTGGTGCGGCTTCGCGATCGAGGGATCGCCGCCTTCCGCGGCGCGGTGCTGCAGTGCGGCACGTACGACCTCAGCTGCCGGACACCGGCAGGGCGACTCATCGCCGACGAGTACTTCCTTGGCGCCTATGCGGGCGCGGCACCGGATCGCACCCACCCTGACATCTCGCCGATCTACGCTGACGTCCGCGGACTGCCGCCGATTCTGTTGGTCGTGGGCGCCGACGACGTCCTGCTCGCCGACAACCTCGCTCTGGCGGCCCACCTCGTCGCAGCCCGTGTCGACGTCGATCTGCGCGTCTACCCGGCCGCCCCGCACGCCTTCACCGGCCACGACGCGCCGATGGCGCGCGCCGCACTGGACGACATCGACGAGTGGATCGCGGAGCGTCTGCGGGACTGAGACCAGCGCGCCTCAGACGGCGACGGCCACGCTCTGAGGCGCGACCGGCGCCTCCATCGTGATGTCCAGATCGCGCATCACCACCACGTGGTCGAGCTGGGCGGCCCCGGGCGGGAGCGCGTCGAAGAACGACGAGTGCACGCTGCGGATCCGCGCGGCCTGCACGGCCCAGCCCTCCGCGGCGAGCGCGACCGATTCGAGCGTGACTCCGTCGTGCGCCCGCGACCAGCCGATCCGGCCGGACCGGTAGAACTCGGACGCCTCCTCGACCGTGTCGAAGAACGCGCTCGTCCAGGGGCCGCCGACCTCGACGTCGGCATCGAGATGCTCGCCGCCGGCGTCCATCGTCATCGCGTACCGGCCGTCGCGCTCGCCGATCGTGAACCGCGCGTGCCGATGCACGCCGGGGAACAGCCGTCCGCCGAAGAGCACGGGATGCCAGGCCGAACTGTGCCGTTCGAGGATGTACACCCCGGTGCGGACGGCGCCGTCCTCATCCCACTCCACAGCGACCCGGTGCGCGGCGTTCTCGGAACGGAGCCCCACTTCCGCGGACATCCACCGCGGGCGGATCCCGTCCAGCCCGAGCACGCAGAAGCCCGCGAGCGCCTGCCCGTTGACAAGCTGCGGACGCAGCGGGGCGGGCAGGAGCCCCCGCGCGACGTCGGGATCGAGCCGATAGCTGACGAGCAGCCGGCGACGAAGATGCGCCCTCACCCCGGGGACGACGCTCACGACCGCACCCCAGATCCGGCATCGGCGGCCGCGTCCGCGTCCGCGTCGAGACCGACATCTGCCTCGGACGGGCGCCTGCGCCGCACCTCCCTCAGCACGATCTGCTCCGGGCAGACCGTGGAGAGGAAGTCGCCGATCGACAGCGCGAGCCGGTCGCCGGCGAGGGAGTACAGAATCCGGTTCGCGTCCCGCCGCTCGACCACGAGACCGGCGCCGCGCAGGATCCGCAGATGCCGGGAGATCGTCGGGCCGCTCACTGCGAAGCGCGCGGCGATCTCGCCCGCTGCCTGCTCGCCGTCCTTCAGATCCTGCAGGATCTGCCGCCTGGTCGGGTGCGCGAGGGCTTCGAACGCGCTGTTCTCGGCTTCGTTCATGATTGCACTATAGCACCGGAGCTAAATAGCAAAGGGATACCTGACAGACGCCGTCGGAGAATCCAGTAGCCTCATCCTGGAATATCGGCCTGGGGACATCGACGAAGGAATCCATATGAGAAGCGCATCGAAGCGCACCCCCACAGCCGGCATGTCCCGGACGTCGGCCTTCAAGACCGTCGGCCTGCCCGCGCTGGTCCTTATCGCCTGCGGAGCTCTCCTCGCACCGTCGGCCGCCCACGCTGACAGCGCGGCTCCGGTGCTGTTCGCCACCGACGCACCGGCCCATGACAACACGATCCGCCCGAAGATGCCGATCAGTGACCTCGCGATCGTCGGCGACCAACTGTATGCGGGATACGGCGATTACGGCCTCAACACCGGTCCGACCGAGATCATGTCCTACGCCCTGGGCACGGGGACGGCGACAGACCAGTTCACGCTCAACGGCGAAGCCGTCGACCACTTCCGGATCCTCGACGGCGCACTCTACGCGCCCGACATCGACCCGAAGCTCGCGTGGGATGCGAACGTCGGCTATGCCACGAACGCGTCCGGCTCGTGGCGGTACGTGTTCGGCGCGCCGTTCGAGCACGTCTTCGACATCGCCAAGATCGGCAGCACGCTCTTCCTGTCCGGGCAGAGCCTCAATCCGGACAAGGCCAAGTACGGCGCCGCGAACGAACTCGCCGTGATCAAGAAGTCCACAGACGGCGGAGCGACCTGGACGATCGAGAAATGGCGCGACTCGGGCAGCGCCGCGATCGGTTACGACCGCTACTACCAGCTCACCGTCGCCGGCGACACGCTCTATGCGCAGGCGACCCTCGACAGCGGCATCGTCCAGCCCGTCGACACCTGGAGAGCCGGCAGCTGGAGCACGTTCGCGCAGGGCGGCGGGGTGAGCTTCACCGGCCAGGACGTCCCCGGAGTGCTCGGCGGCACCCGCTTCGACTCGGCGAAGACAGCGGTCTTCAACGGGAACATCATCCAGGCGGGATCCCGGTTCGCGCTCAGCGGCTCCGGCTACGGCGTCTGGGTGCAGGCACAGAACGCGCGTCCCTCCGGGAAGTACTCGCCGGCCTACGTCCCGATGCCGGGTCGGGTCGTCGATCTCTACCAGGACGGCGGCGTGCTGTACGCACTGAGCCAGAACTCGTCCGGGACCACGTCGTACGTCTCGTCCACCACGGACGGTGCGACCTGGCAGACACGCGCCACGGTCACCAACCCGCTCGGTGAGCCGTTCGCGCACGGGACCACGACGATCCAGAACCCGGTCGGCTCCTACTCGCTCGCGGTGAACGGATCCGACGCCTACATCGGAACGTCCGAGTCCAGGATCTACCGGGTCAGCCTCGACCCGGCGGCCGCCGGATCCGCTCCTCTGCCGACGACCCAGCCTCCGGGCAAGAACAAGAAGTAATCCACGAACACGGAGAAGGCCGGACATCCGCGGAGGATGTCCGGCCTTCGTCCTTTCGACCGGCTCGTCCCTTCGACAGGCTCAGGGACCGGGGTTGCGGTCAGGGACCGGGGTTGCGATTCAGCCGTTCGCGCCGGCCGGGGTCGTCGTCACCTTCGTGCCGGCGTCCTTGTTGGCCTTCTGCGCGTAGACGTTCGTGAACGTCTTGCTGAGGTCGATGTTGGACGTGTCGAGGCCGAGCTGCTTCTCCATGTCGAGCACCGTCTTGGGGCCGCCGGCGGGCATGATGCCGTCCGGGAGGAACTGGCCCTTGTCGGTGGTGAGACCGGCGATGTACTGGTCCTTGGTGATCGTGGCGTTGTTCACGTACTCGGCGGGCAGCTTGTTCGCGATGTCCGCGGCGGAGTGATCGGCGATCCAGTGCATCGTCGCGACCAGCGCGTTGACGACCCGCTGCGTCGCGTCCTTGTGCGAGTTCACGTACGACGCGTTGGCGATGAGCCCGGCCGCCGGCCAGGCGCCGCCGAGAGCCTTCTGCGCACCCTCGGTGGTGGCGAGGTCGACCACGGTGGTCGCGACCTTCTGGCTGGTCAGCGCGGTGACGGTCGGCTGCGTCGTCATGGCGCAGTCCGCGGCTCCCTGCTGCAGGGCCGCGATGGCGGTGGCCCCGGCGTGCACGGCGACGGTGTGGTAGTCCTGCTGCGTGAGCCCGCCCTTGTGCGCGATGAACTGGGTGAGCTTGTCGGTGCCCGAACCCAGGTCGGTGACGCCCATGTTCTTGCCCTTGATGTCGGACGGCGTCTTGACACCGCTCTTGTCGGTGCACATCAGGCGCTCGCCCGGGGCCCCGGAGAGCTGCACGACGTTGATGACCTCCTTGCCCTTCGGCTGCAGTTCGATGGTGTGGTTGTACCAGGCGCCGGCGAAGTCGACCTGGCCGGAGATCATCGCGTCCTCCGCGCCGACACCGCCGTTCTGCTCCGTGGTCAGCTCGACGTTGACGCCGAACTTCTTGTAGAAGCCGAGCTGGTCGGCCAGCTTGTACGGCAGGTAGATCTGCTTGTCGATGCCGCCGACCATGATCTTCACGGTCTCGGGAGTGGAGCTGCCTGCTCCGGCGGTGCTGGATGACCCGGAGGATCCGGATGCTCCGCCGCTGCAGGCTGCGAGGCTGAGCGCCAGTGCTCCAGCCGCCGCGACGGCGACGATGCCGCGCTTGTTCATGTGATTTCCTTTCGTTGCGCCGACGGGTCGGCGTTCCTGGTGAGGGATTTCGGGAGGGTGGGAGGGGGGGGATCCGGGCGCCGTCAGATCGACGACGCCTCCGAACGGGACGGCGGGCGCCACTTCAGCACCCGGCGCTCGAGCATCGAGATCAGGTACTCGGCGACGAGGGTGAACACCGCGATGATGACCATGCAGGCGAACACCGTGTTCGGGTCGAACGAGCCCTGGGCCTGGCTGATGATGAGGCCGATGCCGCGCTGGGCGCCGAGCACCTCGGCCACGAGCGCACCGATGATGGCGAAGCCGAAGGCGGTGTGCAGGCTCGCGATGATCCAGGTCATGGCCGAGGGGATCGTGACGTGCCGCGCGACCTGCAGCGGCGACGCTCCCAGCACCCGCACGTTCGAGACCAGGTTCTGATCGACCTCGCGTACCCCCTGGAAGGCGTTGAAGAACACCGCGAAGAACACCAGTACGGCGGCGAGCAGCACCTTGGCGGGCATGCCGAGCCCGAAGGCGACGATGAAGATCGAGCCGAGCACGATGCGCGGGATGGCGTTGACGATCTTGATGTACGGCCCGCACACCTCAGCGAGATAGCGGTTGCTGCCGAGCAGGATCCCGACGATCATGCCGGCCAGCGTGCCGACGGCGAAGCCGAGCAGCGCCTCCTGCACGGTGACCCAGAGGTTCTCCCAGATGGATCCGAATGCCGTGCCGACGGTGAACAGGTGCACCAGGCTGTCCCAGACCAGGGACGGCTGGCCGTAGAAGAACTTGTCCACCCACTTCAGCTGGGTGAACAGCTGCCAGCCGCCGATGACGACGACGGCGAGCGCGACCCGGCCGACCCAGACCATCAGCACATGCTTGCGGCGGGCGTGGCGGCCCTTCGCCTGCAGCTCGGCTTCGGATTCAGGGCGGAAGAAGTTCCGCTGGTCGTCGGCGGCGTAGCCGAACCGACCGGTGAGGTCGGTCTTCGGCGGGCGGGACAGGGCCCCGGCTTCGGAGGCCTGCACGGTCGAGGCGCTCATGCTGCCACCGCCGCGGTCTGGGCGTACGCCCGGTCGACCTCTTCGCGCAGCGACTCCCAGATCTGCCCCTGCAGCTCGAGGAATCGTCCTTCGTGGCGGATCTGCTGCACATCGCCGCGCGGGCGGGGCAGGTCGATCTCGAACACGTCCTTCACGGTTCCGGGGCTCGAGGTCATGATGACCACCCGGTCGGCGAGCGCGACGGCCTCATCGAGGTCGTGCGTGATGAACAGTACCGACGGCCGCGACTCCTCCCACAGCTGCAGCAGCTCGGTCTGCATGATCGCCTTGGTCTGCACATCGAGGGCTCCGAACGGCTCGTCCATGAGCAGGATCCGCGGGCGGTTGATGAGCGCCGCCGCCATCGCGACGCGCTTGCGCATGCCGCCGGACAGCTGGTGCGGGTAGCGGTCCTCGAAGCCGGCTAGGCCGACCCGGCGCAGCCAGTCGAGCGCGAGCACCGTGGCCTGCTTCTTCGGAGTTCCGGTGAGCACGGGGCCGACCATCACGTTGGCCAGCACGCTCTTCCAGGGGAACAGCGAGTCGGCCTGGAACATGTAGCTGACGCCCTGCGTGATGCCGTCGACGATCCTGCCGCCGACGCTCACAGATCCGGCACTCGGGTGCTCCAGCCCGGAGACCTGCGCCAACGTGGTCGACTTCCCGCATCCGGTGGGGCCGACGATCGCGCAGAACCGGCCCGGCTCGACGCTCAGCGTCACGTCGCGGATCGCTGTGAAGGTCTCCCCCTTCGGCGTCAGGAATCGTTTCGTCAGACCGACGATCTCGATGCCCGCGGCTTCGGCGGTGTTGTCGGACGGCGTCCCGCTCCCGCCTTCGGGAGCGGCGTTCGCCGTCGCTCGTGTGTCACCCATGTCGGGACCTCTCTGTCGTCCGGTGGTGTGGGTTCGATGCTCGCGCCCGGCGGGGTGCGCTGTCTCGCTTGCGCGCATTGCGGGTCGTTGTGAGCGTTGCCGCACCTTTTGGGCGTTCTGCGCAGGATGCGGGCACGGGCGGTGATGAGAGAATCCGGTGTGATGCGAAGACGGATCCGAAGACTGTCGAGCCTGATCCTGCTGGCTCAGGTGGCGATCCTCAGCGCCTCCCTGCTGATCGGCTTCGTCCTGTTCACGTGGACCGCGCGGATGAACCTCACCTCCGACTACCAGGCGCGCGCCGCCGCCATCGCGCAGACCTTCGCCGCGATCCCCGATGTGCGCGACTGCCTGGCGGCGGGCGGGGGATCCTGCGATGGCACCGTGCAGGAGCTCGCCGGGACGGCGCTGCACCGCACCGGCGCCGCCTACGTCGTCGTGATCGACATGAACCGGGTGCGGCACTCGCATCCGGACCCGGCCCTGATCGGCAAGAAGGTCTCGGAGGACGTCGTCGCCAGGGATGGCGAGGTGCACCTCGGCACCGACATCGGCTCGACCGGAACGACCGCGAACGCGCGCGTGCCGCTGTTCGCCGACGACGGACGCACCGTGATCGGCGAGGTCTCCGTGGGCATCAGGGAGTCCAGTGTCGCCGCGGAACTGCTCGGCGAGCTGCCCCTGTACACGGCGTGGTTCGTGCTTGCGCTCGGGATCGGCGCCCTGGTGTCGTTCGGGCTCGCGAGCATGCTCAAGCGGCGCACCTTCGGGCTCGAGCTCGACGAGATCGCCCGGCTGCTGCAGGAGCGCGAGGCGACGCTGCACGGGATCCGCGAGGGCGTGATCGCGATCGACCCGGCCGGGCGGATCACCGTCGTCAACGACGAGGCGCAGCGGCTGCTGCACCTGCCGGACGGCGCCCGCGGCCGACGGCTCGACGACGTGCTCGTGGCGAGTCCGATCCGCGACGCGCTCACCGGCACCACCGAGGTCAAGGATGCGATCGCGGTCACCGACGGCGGCGTGCTCGTGCTCAACCGCATGCCGGTCTCCCTCGCCGGGCGCCCGCACGGCGCGGTGCTCACGCTGCAGGACCGCACGGAGGTGACGGGGCTCACCCGGGAGCTCGACGGCGAGCGCAGCTTCGCCGAATCCATCCGGGCGCAGCAGCACGAGTTCTCCAACCGCATGCACGCGGTCGCCGGCCTGCTCGAGCTCGACCGTCCCGACGAGGCGCTGCAGTACCTGAACGAGATCCGCGGCACCTCCGCCGATCTGGACCGCACCCTGCGCACGCACGTGCGGGCCCCGATGATCGTGGGGCTGCTGCTCGGCAAGGCCGCCGAGGCGAACGAGCGCGGCATCGACCTGGTGATCTCCCCCGAGACGGATCTGGGCCCGGCTCCGGACCGGCTGCAGGCGCTGGTCACGATCCTGGGGAACCTCATCGACAACGCCTTCGACGCCCTCTCCGAATGCCCCGCCCCGCGCCGCGTGACCGTCGCGATCGTGGAGACCCCGGAGGAGCTGACCGTGCGCGTCGCCGACAACGGCCCGGGCGTGCCGGACGGATCCGTGCCGCGCATCTTCGAGAGCGGCTACACGACCAAGCGCGGATCACTGGCCCGGCACAGCGGGCTGGGGCTGTCGCTCGTGCACACCACCGCGCTGCGCCTGGGCGGGACGGTGCACGTGCAGAGCACCGACGGCGCGGCGTTCACCGTGGCGATCCCGGCGAAACAGGAGGGGTCCTGATGACCATCCCCGAGTCCACGGTCCTCGTCGTCGACGACGACTTCCGGGTCGCCAGCGTGCACGTCGGCTTCGTGGAGGCCGTACCCGGCTTCCGCGTGGTCGGTCAGGCCGGATCCGCCGAAGAAGCGCTGCGGCAGGCCAGGGAGGTGCGACCCGATCTGGTGCTCATGGACGTGTACCTTCCCGATGGCGACGGCCTCGATGTCGTGCGTCAGCTGCTCGCGGATCCGGATCCGCCCGCGGTGATCGTGATCTCGGCCGCGAACGACCTCGCGACCGTGCGCCGCGCGGTGCAGCTGGGCGCGCTGCACTATCTCGTCAAGCCGTTCGGGTTCGCGGAGCTCGCCGAGAGGCTGACCGCCTACCGGAACGCGCAGGAGCGGATCGCGGCGCTCGGAGATGCGGCCACCCAGGACGACGTGAACCGGCTCTTCGATCTGCTGCGCCCCGGTCCGGCCCCCGCCCCCGAGGAGGGCCGCCGTCTCGCGCCGACGCTGCAGGCCGTGCTCGACGCCGCGACCGCACAGCGCTCCGACGTGTCGGCGCAGGAGATCGCGACGGCGATCGGGATCAGCCGCACCACCGCGCAGCGCGCGCTCACCCAGCTCGAGCAGTCCGGCCTGCTGCGGCTCGAACTGCGCTACGGCAGCACCGGCCGCCCCGAGCACCGCTACGCCGTGCGCCACGCCCCTCGGGGTCGTTGAGCGAGCAGCGACGAAGGAGCAGCGAGACGAAACGCGGCCTCCCGCAGGAGACCGCGTTTCGTCTCGGTCTCGCTGGCGCTCGTCCTCGCTCAACGACCCCGGGAGAAGGCCGGGCCTACTGCACCCAGCCGGCCCGAGCGGATCCCCACCCGGTCTCCGTGTCCCAGCCCGGCCCGACGGTCTGCGTCGTGGTCGCGCCGTTGAACGTGCGCACTGAGTAGACGTAGCCGCCGCTCGCATCCAGCCCGTTCACGAAGTCGACCCGGATCGCTCCCGCGTCGATGCCCGCACCGGTCACGTCGGTGAAGCCCTGACCGTGCGTGCTGTAGATCAGCGGGTTCAGCAGGCCGAAACCGGCGCCGCTGGCCTGGATCTTCAGCGCCGTGATGCCCGCGAACAACGGCGAGGCAAGACTCGTGCCGCCGATCCGGTAGGTGTCGTATGCCGCCTTGCCGGTGAACGTCTGGGTCTGGCCGACGAGCATGCCCGTGGTGGGATCGCCGTCCATCGAGACGTCCGGAACCGCGCGTCCGCCGTTGGGGCTGATGATCCCGGCGTCCTTCTGATACTGGGGCTCGGCGATGTTCGACGAGTAGCCGCCGCCCCCGCCGTACAGGAACGACGTGCTGAGCGTCCAGGCGCCGTCCTTCAGGACGTACTTCGAGGTCTGCCAGCCGGTCTCGCCGGTCAGCCCGGCCGCCGTGATCGCGGTGGACGTGCCGCCGACCGCGGTGACGTACGGGTCGGAGGCCGGGTAGTCGGTCTGCGGTGTGGCGAGCCGGGTCGCCTCATCGCCGTTGTCGCCGCTGGAGAACACGTAGCTGATGCCCTGAGCAGCACCCTGCAGGAACGCCGCCTGGTAGGCGAGGAACAGCGCCGGCTTCACGACGTCGCCCGTGCCTCCCCACGAGTTCGTGACGATGTTCGCGACGTTCTCGTCGTTGATCCGGGTGAACGTGTCGAGCAGATCCGGATCCATGCAGCTCTTGCCGGCGTAGTAGCGGATGTTCGCGCCGGGGGCCATGGCGTGCACGGCCTCGACGTCGAGCGTCTCCTCGCCGTACCAGCCGGCCATGCCGCACTGGTGATTGGACTTGTTGCTGTTGACGTTCGTGTAGGCGTTCGGCAGGTTCTGCGAGAACTGGCCGGCCGTGAACGGCTTGTCGCCCGTGTCTGTGGCGTACTTGTTGGCGTCGGCCTCGATGGTCGGCGACGCGTAGGCGTCGGTGATCGCGACTGTCACGCCGGTGCCGTCGAGTCCGCCGGTCAGGCCCGCCTCATAGGCGTTGCGGAGCTGCGGCCCGGTGTAGCCGCACGGCGAGTACGGCAGCGTCTTGCCGTCGAGCTGCGGCAGCACGGTGCCGTCGGGGGTCGCGAGGTTGTCAGGGTTCGCGGATCCGTAGGTGGTGCCGCAGGTCGGCGCGTTGCGGAATCCGCCGTCCGGCGGGGCCGGCTTCTGGGTCTGCGGATCCACGAACGACGGCGTCGTGTCCAGACCGTCGACGGCGATGACCGAGCCGGCGAGAGAGTCGGGGGTGCTCGCCGCGCCATCCGGAGCGTGCACCGTGAGCCCGTCGTGCGAGTAGGTCGAGATCGTGACGCCGAAGGCCTTGTTCGCGTTGCCGACGCCGCCGGTCACGTCCACATAGCGGTGGCTCGGGTCGACCGTGGTCTTGAGTCCTGCGCCCTGCAGCCAGCCGGTCACGGCGGCGACGGTCGCCGCGGACGCGTCGAACGTCGCGTGATACTGCGACGCCGTCAGGAACTCACGGTACTGCGCGGATCCGGGCGTCGAGACTGCGCTGGCGACCGCGGCGAGCGCGTCCATGCCGCCGGCCGGGGCCAGATACACCCGGGCGCTCACGGCCCCGTTCGCCGGTCCGGCCTTGGTCGCGTGGCTGAGCCAGCCAGGAGTCGAGTTCGGGATCGGGGCCTTGGGCGGCGGTGCGGCGTTCGCCGCTCCTGCTCCGGCGAGTGAGGCGGCAACGGTGGCGAGGACCGCGAGGGTGACGCCGAGGACTTTTCTACGCATCCGGGATCTCCAGACATCAGGTTCGGTCCACGGCGGTCGCCGCTGACCGAGGGCGATAGTACGCCTCCGATTCCCCGATGCGCCAGAGCGGAAACCGTGTCGGATCGCCGAGGAGCAGCTCCGTCCGGGGCGCGAAGAGGTCCACGCCCCGGACGGATGCCGTCGGTGCAGGTCTCAGCGACCGCCCGAGTCGCCGGCGACCGGGTGCGCCTTGCCCGCGAGCTGGAACGACACCACGACGGCCCGGTGGTTGCTCGTCCACATGTTGCCGCGCACCTTCTGCGGCGAGGGCCAGCCCGCCACGAGCGTGTTCGCGCCGTCGACCGTCAGCAGCTTCCCCGCGAAGTGCACGTAATCGATGCGGTCCTGCGGTTCCGGGCCGCCGGTCGCGCCGTTGATCGCGACCAGCGGCGACCAGGTGCTGCCCGCGTCCGCCGCGGGGTCGGGGTTCGCGACGCGATACGCGTCAGTCAGGCCCGCATCTTTGAGAAGCGCCGGCACCGGCCAATCGACAGCGCCGACGCCGCAATGCGCCGCGGAGGTCTGCGCCGTCCAATCCGCAGCCGACGGCGACTCGAGGTCGCTCAGCACGATGACCGGAGTCTTGTCGGATCCGGCCACGGCCGATCCCGCCGCGGTCGCGGCCGCCTGCGCCTGCGCGTATCGGGTCGACGCCTTCTCGGCGGCGGCGAGCGCGCCGGGATCGGCGCCCGCTGCACAGGCCGCCTCGGGACCGTAGCCGGCGCGGTCCAGGCCCACGCTGAAGACGCGCACCTTCTGGCCGAGCACGTCGAGTTCGGCGCCCGTGAAGGGCGCGGCGCCGGTCGCGGTCGTCGCGCTCGCCGCCTTCAGCGGGTAGGGAGACAGGATCCCCACGCCGCCCGGCCCCTCCACCGCGTGCCATCCCAGCGCTTCGGCGAGGGCGGTCGCACCGCTGCCGCCGTCCTGCTGCACGCCGACCACGCCGAACCCGTTCGACGCGATCACCGCGAGGTTCTTCCACACGGCGTCGTCCACATGACGGCCGGCGTCCCACAGGTTCCAGGTCGCGGCGTCCAGTGGCACCTTCGCGCCGGGCGTGAGCACCGGCACATCGACCTCGATCTGCGAGGTGACCGTGCCATCCGTCGCCTGGACCCGGATCCAGCCCGAAGCCCCTGTCGCCCTCGCAGGAGCGGTGCCGGTCACCAGGCCGTCCGCCCCGACGCTCAGCCAGGAATCGCCGCCGACAGCCGTGTACCGCGTGACCGTACCGCCGTTCCAGAGCCCGCCGACGGGTTGCGACACCGTGCCGCCCATGCGGACCGCGGGCGACTTCAGCACGGACGAGACGAAGCCGCGTGCGAGCGTGGATCCGTCGCTCACCGCAGCACTCGGACGCGCCGCGAGGAAGTCGCTGCGCACCTGCGCCGCCGAGACCGGCTGATCGTAGAAGTCGAACACGTCGATGTAGGCGTTGACGAAGCCGTGCCCCAGGTCCTCGCCCGAGCCTTCCGCGCCGACACGGAACGGGAAGCCGCTGTTGAGGGAGAACGCGGAGGTGAGGCCGGCGTTCTGGGCGGTCTGCTCTCCGTCCAGATAAGTGGTCATCGTCCCCGCGCCGCGATCGGCGACGACCGCGACCTGGTGCCAGTCGCCCAGGATCGAGCCCGCGCTGACGTTCGGGATCTCGTTCGGCGCTGTCGAGGTCCCGCTCTGCCCGAAACAGCCGCGCAGCACCCCGGGGGCGCCTTCGGTGTTGGACAACGTCAGGCCCTTGTCGCCGCACTGGCGGAAGTCCTGATTCGAGACGATCGGCGAACCGGCGCTCGACGACACCTCGTTCAGCCAGAACACGTAGGAGAAGCTGCCCGATCCGTCGGTGGATCCCGGGACCAGCGGCAGCGAGAAGAAGTTCGCACCCTGTGCGCTGCCCGCGGGCGAGTTCAAGTACGCGCCCCTGCCCGCGGTGCCGTCGCCGTATGAGGGTGTGCCCGACCAGGTCGCGTCGTTTCCGCGGCCGGACGAATCCTTCACGGTCATGCCGCTGTCGGCCTCGAAATCGTACGAGGCGAACGGGGCGACGGCGTCGCCGACCGCACGGAGCCTGCTCCACACGGCGTACAGCGTGACCGTGGCTCCGAACACGGTCGACAGATCGGAGACCGTCTGGCCATCGGCGTACGCGACCTGACCGCCCGCCGTCTTCGACCAGCCCACGAACTGGTACCCCGCCCGGGTGAAGCCGTTCTTCGTCAGGGGAGCGCTCTGGCCCGTGAGGAGCGACTGCCCGGCGGTGGATCCTGCCGTCGCCCCGTTGCCGTCGTAGTTCACCATGTACGACACCTCGCTCGGCCTCTGCGCTGCGAAGTCGGCCGCCACCTGCGACGCCGGGATCGCCTGGTCGTAGAAGCTCATGGTGTCGATCGAGGCGTTCACGTAGCCGTCTCCGGTGTCGGTCTCGCTGCCGCTGAGCCCACCGAGGTTGAAGGCGTAGCCGCTCTTGAGCAGGGTGCCCGTCGTGACGGATCCCGCGGCGGACGAGCCGGTGGGCACGCCATCGGTGTAGACCGTGATGACGTCAGCTGTGCGGTCGACCGACACCGCGATGTGATGCCAGGAGTTCAGGATGTTCGGCGACCCGTTGTTCAGGTACTGCCGCCCGCCGCCGGGAGTCTGCCCCCAGCACGCCTGCAGCACCCCGGCCGTCGACTGGTTGTACAGCGTGAGACCGGGGTTGTTGCACGCGTTGAAATCCTGGTTGCTCATGATCGGGCCGTACGACGTACGAGAGCGCTCGGCCATCCAGAACTCGTACGAGAAGCTGCCGGATCCGTCCGTCTTGCCGGCGATCAGGGGGAGCTTGACGTAGTTGGCGCCGTTGGTGACGGATGCGGCCTGGCCGCTCACACCCGCTGCGTGCGCAGGCGTGCCGATCCACGTCGCGTCGTTGCCGTTGCCCGACGAGTCCTTCACCGTCGAGCCGCTGTCGCCGTCGAACGTGTACTGGGCGATGGGGGCGATCGCGGCCGGAGCGGCGCTCGCCCCCGTCGGGGCGAGCAGCGCTGTCGCGGCGACCGCGAGCACCGCCGCCGCGGAGATCGTCGCGCGGCGCAGACCGGAGCGAGTGATGTTCATCTCACGTTCCCTTTCGTGGCTTCGCACTCAGGCGCCGAGCTGGGCGATACGACCGGCGTACCGGTGCTGCCAGCCGGTGTTCGTGTCAGCCGAGATGATGACGTCGTAGTAGCCGTCCTGCGTCGGCCAGGAGACCTTCTCGGTCTCGCCGGGCCGCACCCAGATCTTCTGCGCCTTGCCGGCGTGGTCGTTCGGGACGAGGTTGTAGTGCACGCTCTGGCGGCCGTCATTGTGCAGCGTGATGTTGACGGACGGCTTCTTGCCCGTGATGAGGTCGACGTCGATGCGCGGCACGCCGCTGTTGTCCTGTCCGGCCGGCAGCACGGTGCCCGCGTGCGAACGGACGAAGCCGTCCGGTCCGTACACCGAGAACGCGTAGCGACCGTCCTGCGCGGCGGCATCCCAGGAATGGTCGGCGGGGTTCGTCGCCGAAACCGTATGCGGGGTGTTCGCGAACGGCAGGTACTTGTCCGGGAAGGCCTGCAGGCTCACGGCTTTGCCCTTCGGGCCGCCGACAAGACTCAGCTTCGCGGTCACGACACCCGTGCTGCGATCCTCCACGAACGTGCCGTGCGGATGGTAGGACAGCGGGCGATGCTTCAGCGTCACACCCTCCCAGCGATCGGCCGGAGGCACCTGGGTCGCGATCGTGCCGCCTCCCCGGGCGATCTGCACCAGCGCGTCCGTGTCGGGCAGTGAGGGCGTGTCGACGACAGGGTGAGCGAAGTCCATCGCACTGGTCAGGTCGCCGCTGATCGCGCGGCGCCAGTCCGTGATGGTGGTCGACACGGCGGGCGTCCCGAGCGCGGCCGTCCAGGTCTCCAGGAACCGGACGAGCGAAGTGTGATCGAAAGTCTCCGTGCTGACCCAGCCGCCGCGGGTCCAGGGCGAGACGAGGATCGTGGGGACGCGGGCGCCGAAGCCGATCGGGGTCGGTCCGACGTATTCGCCGGGCGTGCCCGGCTCCGCGAACGGGGGCAGCACGTGGTCGAAGTATCCGTCGTTCTCGTCGAACGTCATGATCAGCAGGGTGCTGTTCCAGATCTCGGGGTTGCTCTGCAGCGTCTGGATCACGCGGTTGCTGTAGTGCGCGCCGTGCTCGGGGTTGGCCGAGGGGTGCTCGGACCAGGCGTAGGGTGCGACGACCCACGAGACCTGCGGCAGGGGGAACTCCGCACCCGGCTTGCATGCGGCGATGAAATCCTTCAGCACGCCGTTCAGGTTCTCGTCGCTGTCGTTGTTCGGTGCCCCCGTCGGCCCGTAGGCGCCCGATCCCGCACGCCACACCAGGCCGGTGCCGGGCTTGTTCTTCTCCGCGTCGTTGCGGTTCGCGATGTCCTGCGGGCTGGAGCCGGTGGTCGTGAAGGTGTTGAACCCGCGGATCGGGTTGTCGGTGTAGTCGCCGACCCAGCCATCCCCGTTGTTCGAGTTGTCGACGTAGACACGCCACGAGACTCCTGCCTCCTGCAGCGCCTCCGGGTAGGTCTGCCAGGCCCGGTTGCCGTCGGACTCGTTCCCGTTGCTCGTGGCTCCGCCCGAGGTGCCGGTCCACGCATACAGCCGGTTGGGGGTTGTGGGGCCCATCACCGAGCAGTGCCAGTTGTCGCAGATCGTGTAGGCGCTCGCGAGCGAGTACTGCCACGGGATCTCCTCGCCGGACAGGTAGTGCATGGTGTTGGCGCCCTTGGCGCCGATCCAGTTGTCGTAGCGTCCGCCGGCCCAGGCCGAGGTGCCTCCGGAGTAGGAGTGGTCGAGGCCGGTCGTGCTGCCTGCGACCGTGGTCACCCGACTGGGCTTCACGAACGACGATCCCTGCGGCTGCGAGAACACATCGGTGCCGTTCTGGAAGCGCAGCGCCTGCTTGTCTTCAAAGCCGCGCACACCCGGCAGCGCGCCGTAGTAGTGATCGAACGACCGGTTCTCCTGCATGAGGATCACGACCCGCTTGATGTCGGTGATGTCCCCCTTGAAGCCCTTCGGCAGCGCATAGGTGTGAGACGGCCCGGCCGCGGCCGACCCGGCTGCGGAGGCGGGAGAGGCGGAGGAGGTCGCTCCGATCCGGCACCGACCACGGCGGCGCCACCCAGCAGGCCCAACGCGCGGAGCATCCCGCGGCGGCTCAGGCCGCTGCGCAGCACCTCGTCGGGGACGGTCCGGGGACGCTCGTAGGGGTCCGGGGTGAACGGGGTGGGCTCGCTGGACATCGGAGTGCTCCTCGGAGACGGGACACCCCGGAGCGGGTGCCTCGACAAGGACAGCAAGCCGAATCGAACGATCGGTGAACGCTCGGGGACCCACCGATGTCCTCGGCCCGTCGCAGCCCGGATCCGTCCGCCGAGCGTGCACATTGGGCTCTTTCCGCCGTGCTCCCCCTCGCCCGGCGCCGGGGAGCCGACCCTCAGAGCGCAGCGCGGACGGTCTGTCCGGCCTCGATCTCGAAGGCGATGACGCCGGCCCGATACCGGTCGACGCCGAGTTCGACGAGGCGACCTTCCCCGGTCGTCGTCGCGCGCCCGACCTGAAGCAGCGGGCTGGAGCGCCGGATCCCCAGCATCTCGGCGTCCTCAGTCGTCGCGGAGACCGCCTCGATCCGGTGGTTCGTCGACGCGACGCGGATCCCGGCCTCGGCCAGCACGGCCGTCGTCGATCGCACGTCGTCCGGTACTCCGACGATCACGTCGTCCACCCACGGCGCCCACGTCGAGCGCTCGATCATGACCGGGCGGGAGTCCAGTGTGCGCACCCGCACGAACCGCAGCAGCGGATCCCCGAGCCGGATCCGGAAGTGCTGCGCCTCGCGCGGATCGGCCGGGCTCACCATGCGCGACGTGATCATGCCGCCGGGCTTGCGTCCCCCTTCGGTCGCCCATTCTGTGAACGACTGCACCCGCGCGAACCCCTGGGTCTGGTTCGGATCCTGCACGACCCAGCCGCCGCGCGGGCGTGAGGCGACCAGCGACAGCCGGGCGAGCCGCGCCAATGCGCCGCGGATCACGCTGCGGGTCGTCCCGTACGCCGCACTCAGTGCGGCCTCGCTCGGCAGACGCATGCCGGCGGGGAACTCGCCGTCGGCGATGCGGCGTCGCAGATCCGCGGAGATCTGTCCGGTGCGCGAGCCCTCGGGCCTCGGATCCGACACCGTCGTCACCGTCCGGTGCACGGAGGTGTCGTTGCCCGGGACATGCGACCATTCTTCCGCACCCGAATGACTGATCTCGTTCCGTCCCCGACACTCTCGCGCGAGGGTCCCGATCCCGCTCAGGTCGCAGAAATGGTCGGATTCCGGGCGCTGACCCGACCATTTCTGCGACCTGAACGGGGAGGCTCAGGCCTCGGGGCGGTTGGCGCGCAGCACCTCGAGGCGCGCGCGGTACTCGGTCTCGTCGATGTCACCCTTCGCGAACCGGTCGGCGAGGATCTGCTCCGCGCTGCGGCTCTGCGCGGAGGCCGCCCAGGGGCCGTGCATGCCGAGGCCGCCCGGGGCGCCCGGAGCTCCGGCGGCACCGTGCCAGGGCGCGGATCCCCACGGTCCGTAGCCCCAACGGCGACGGCGCATCACCAGGGCGACGATGAGACCCACGACGAGGATGAAGATCAGCGGGCCGATGATGAAGACGGGCCAGAACGGGTGGAACCCCATCCGGCCGGGGTGCGCGGCGACGGCCGCGACGGTTGCGAGCATGATGCCCTTCCTGAGGTCGGATCGGCCGCATCTCGACCGATGCCTCCAGCCTCGCGATCCGGGCCCTCCGGCGAATCCGGCCCAGGGAGTGATTCCGCCTGCTCCCGCCGGAGTACGCCCCGCCATCCACCGCGTCGTCCCCGTCAGCGCACCCTATGGCGCGCGCTGACGGGGACGACGCGAGAGAGGAAGGGCGCTATTGCCAGCCGGGGGCGACGAGGCCGGTCTCGTAGGCGATCACGACGAGGTGCACCCGATCCCGCGCGTGCAGCTTCGACATGATCCGCGACACGTGCGTCTTCGCGGTGAGCGGGCTGAGGAAGAGCCGTTCCGCGATCTCGTCGTTGGTCAGCCCCAGCCCGACCAGGCGCAGCACCTCGCGCTCCCGCTCGGTGATCCCCTCGAGCATCGCCACATCCGGGGCCTCGCGCAGGCCGACCGCGAGGCGTGCGAGCAGTCGCTTGGTCACACCCGGGGAGAGCAGCGCCTCCCCCTCGGCGACCACGCGCACCGCCCGCACGAGGTCGGCGGGCTCGGTGTCCTTCACGAGGAACCCGGCCGCCCCGGCCTGCACCGCCCGCACGACGTAGTCGTCCAGCTCGAACGTCGTCACGATCACCACGTGCACGCCCGCGAGCGCGGGATCCGCGGCGATCTGCTCGGTGGCCCACAGCCCGTCGCCCTCCGGCATGCGGATGTCCATGAGCACGACGTCCACCGGCGTCGCGCGGATCCGCTCCAGCAGCTCGCGCCCGCCGGACGCCTCCGCGACGACGTCGATGCCCTCCTCCGCGTCCAGCAGCGCGCGGAAGCCCGCACGCACGAGCAGCTGGTCGTCCGCCAGCGCGACCCGGATCATGACGCCCTCCCCCACGGCAGCGCGGCCACGATCCGCGCCCCGCCGCCCGAGGCGTCGCCGATCTCGATGCGCCCTCCCAGCAGCGCCGCACGCTCGCGCATGCCCAGCACGCCGCCGTGGCCCGAGGATCCGGGATCGACGCCGCCGAAGCCCCTGCCGTCGTCGGCGATGGTCACGACGAGCCGCGGATCCGGATCCTCCTGCCGCTCGAGCACGATGTGCACGTGCGCGGCCTGCGCGTGCCGCACCGCGTTCGTCAGCGCCTCCTGCACGATCCGGTATGCGGCGAACTGCGCGGCCCGACTGGGCGCGTGGTCTCCGAGCCGGTCGTCGAGCGCGATGTCGAGCCCCGGCGCGGTGAGACCGGCGATGAGCCGGGGAAGCTCCGCGAGCTCGGCCTGCGGCACGAGCGGCGCCTCGCCGTCGCGCAGCACCCCGAGCACCCCGCGCACCTCCTCGAGGGCGAGCTTCGAGGTGCTCTTCACGTTCTCGAGGGCCGTGCGCGCCTGCTCGGGATCGCGGTCGAACAGGTGCAGTCCGACGCTGGCCTGGACGTTCATCTGCGACAGGGCATGCCCGAGCACGTCGTGCAGTTCGCGGGCGATGCGCACGCGCTCCTGCTCCTCGGCGCTCTGCCGACGGCGCGCGAGGTCGGCGCGCACCGCAGCCATGCGTGCACCGCGGGTGCGCACGAACATGCCGAGCGCGAAGCTCGCGGCGAGCGCGACGGTCGCCGCGACGATGATCCCCGGATGCCAGATCCGACCGATGCCCACGCCGATCAGGATCGCCGCCGTCCACCCGATCGCGACCGAGACCGCCGCCCACACCGTGGCGCCCCGGGCGACGGCGAGCGCGATCGCGAAGGCCAGCGCGACGTAGGGCGGACCGTAGACGGGCGTGATCAGCACGTCGAGCGCCGCCAGAGCGGAAACGACCGCGACGGTGGGGCCGGGGAACCGGCGTGCGGCCAGCAGCGCCAGCGGCCCGGCGACGGCGAGCACCAGATGCAGCGCCATCCGCCAGTGCAGGCCGTGCGACGCGATGTGCGCGGCGATCCAGAACGTCGCCGGCACCTGCACGAGCAGGCTCAGCACGACCGGTGCGATCAGCAGCACCTGTCGCGGCGGACCCACCCGAATGCGTCCGGTGTCAGGCCCGAACGCGGCGACGAGCGGCTGATCCGGCATTCTTCGATGCTATCCGCGCGCAGATCGACGCGGATCCGCCCGCCGGGTGCCTCCGATGTACTCCTCAGGGAGTACGAGTCGGCTGCTCAGTTCTCCCAGGAGCGCGAGCGCTTGGTTGCGCCGCCGGGCTCGCGCATCATGTACGCCAGCGCCAGGCTGATGAGCAGCAGGCCGGCGATGAAGGCGGGCCCCTGCCAGGCGGGCAGCCCGGGGGCGATGCCCAGCATGATGATTCCGCCGAGGAAGAGAATCACGAACACGATGTAGTGAAGGATCACCGGGCAACCTCCTGTTGAGCCTCTCGAGTCTATCGCGCCGGGCAGGATCGCCGGGACCCGCGAGGATCCGTGCAGTGCGGCATCATGTCGGTCCCGCGGCTACGCTCCCCGGCATGAGCATCTCCTACCCGAAGGTCCCCGGTCTGGTGCAGAGCCCGGGCTTCAGCCACGTCGCCGTGATCCCGCCCGGATCCACGATGATCCACGTGGGCGGCCAGAACGGCGTCGATGCGACCGGCGCCGTCATCTCGGACGACGTGGCCGCGCAGTCCGCCCGAGCGATCGAGAACGCCGAGGCGGCCCTCGCCGCCGCCGGCGCGACGCTCGCCGACGTCGTCGGCTGGACCGTGCTGATCCACCAGGACGCCGATCTGCGCGCCGCCTACGGCGCGGTCGGCCCGAAACTCGCCCGCGCCGGCGCCCCGCCCCTGGTCACCGCGGCCCGTGTCGCCGGCCTCGGCGTGCCGGGCGCGCTGATCGAGATCGCCGCCATCGCCGCACTCACCCCCTGACCCGCACCGGGGCCCAGCGAAACGACGTTTCGTCTCGCTGCTCCTTCGTCGCTGCTCGCTCAACGACCCCGAGGAGGGGGACCGACCGGAGCGCAGCGATCGGTCTCTCGGGCGCGCAGGCATCGGGACCGGCGGGGCTCGCGCAGCGAGCCGGGACCGCGCGCCCGAGAGACCGATCGCGGAGCGGCCCCACACAAGCCCCGGAGCGGCCCCCACACAAGCCCCGGAGGCCGGGCGTGACGGATGTCATGACGGATCCGTGACATCGTTCATCGTGCGCTGGACCCCCGACGGCGCAGACTGGACGACATGGACGAGACACAGACGGCACAGCCCGTCACCACGGCCCGGGCCGGCAGCACGCCGCCCTCGGCGATCGCGGCGACGGGCCTGACCAAGCGCTTCCGCGGCTTCACCGCCGTCGACGGCGTGGACATCGAGGTCGCGCAGGGCGAGGTGGTGGCCTTCCTCGGCCCGAACGGCGCCGGCAAGACCACCACGATCGACATGCTGCTGGGCCTGTCCGAGCCCGACGGCGGCGAGGTCACGCTGTTCGGCCTCACCCCGCGCCAGGCGATCAGCCGCGGTCTCGTGTCGGCCGTCATGCAGACCGGGGGCCTGCTCAGCGATGTCACGGTCCGCGACACCATGAAGCTCACCGCCTCGCTGTTCGCGCACACCACGAGCATCGATGCCGCGCTCGAGCGGGCCGGCATCGCCGACATCGCCGACCGCAAGGTGCAGAAGTGCTCCGGCGGCCAGCAGCAGCGGCTGCGGTTCGCGATGGCGCTGGTGTCGGATCCGGGGCTCATCGTCCTCGACGAGCCGACCACCGGCATGGACGTCGAGGGCCGGCACTCGTTCTGGCAGGCGATCCACGCCGACGCGCAGCGCGGCCGCACGGTGCTCTTCGCGACGCACTACCTCGAGGAGGCCGACCAGTACGCCGACCGGATCGTGCTGATCCGCAAGGGCCGGATCGTCGCCGACGGCACCACTGCCGAGATCAAGGCGATGGCCTCCGGCCGCACGATCGAGGCCGAATGGGAGGACGCATCGGGATCCGCGCAGTCCGAGATCGCCGCGCTCGACGGCGTCGACTCCGTCGAGGTGCGCGGCCCGCGCATCATCATCCGCGCGAACGACTCCGACGCGGTCGCGCGCCACCTGCTCACCCGCACGTCCGCGCGGGACGTGATCATCACGAGCCAGAATCTGGAACAGGCGTTCCTGCGCCTCACCGGCGACGACGAACCTGGCGACGACACGGAAGGCGAATGATCATGAGCACCGTCACCGAACGTCTGGACCGGATCGATCCGGCCTCCCGGCGCGTGCCGCCGATGGGCGGCTTCAGCCTCACCTTCCTGAGCGTCGAGCTGAAGCGCCTGTTCCGCAACTCCAGCGTCGTCGTGTTCACGCTGATCTTCCCGATCGCGATGCTCATCATGATCGGCCTGCCGAACAAGCACACCGCGATCACGAGCGTCCCGGTCAGCCAGGGCGGCATGTCGGCCGCCGTGCCGATCATGATCTCGATGGCCGTGTACGGCGCCATGGTCGCGAGCACCATGACGGGCGTCTCGGTCGCCGCCGAGCGCGCCCAGGGCTGGAGCCGCCAGCTGCGCCTGACCCCGCTGAACCCGGTCGTCTACATCCTGGTCAAGGTCGTTTGCGGCATGGTGCTCGGGGCGATCGCCGTGATCGTCACGCTCATCGTGGGTGCCGCGCTCGGCATCACCGCCCCGCTCGGCAACCTGATCCCGGCGGGCCTGCTCGCCTGGCTGAGCTCGCTCATGCTGACCAGCCTCGGCCTCGCCGTCGGTTACGCCTTCCCCGCGCAGAACGCGATGCGCTATCTCGGCCCGATCCTGCCGATCCTGAGCTTCATGGGCGGCCTGTTCATCCCGCTCGCGATCATGCCGGAGGCGGTGCAGACGGCGGCGAAGTTCACGCCGCTGTGGGGCATCGCGAACCTGTCCCAGTCCGCCGTCATCGGCGTCGCGCCCGACGGCTGGTCGGTGCCGAACCTCATCGTGTGGTTCCTCATCTTCACCGGCCTGGCGGTGTTCATGTTCCGCCGCGACACCAAGCGCGTCTGACGTGACGGGCGGCACCCGCGAAGAGCAGGGCGTGACGGCTTCGGCCGCCCGCCCTGCTCGTCGCGGGTTCACGTTCGGTATCCAGGAGGGCGGGTTCCGCGACGCCCCCTCACTGGAGGGACTGCGCTGGTGGGCACGACTCCGGCTGAGCCTGACCTCGCCCGGCGCCAAGCGCTGGTACCCCGGCGCCCTGCTCAGCCAGGCGTTCGCGATCGGCTTCGTGATGGTGCCGATCCTGCTGCAGACGCCGACACCGGCGGCCTGGCTCTGGGCCGGAGGGATCCTCGTCTACGGGGCGCTGTTCACCGTGTCCTTCCCGGTCTCGGTCGCCCTGCCGCGCGGCTGGCAGTGGACGCCGCCCGCGGCCCTGCTCCTGCTCTCGGTGCCGTTCCTGGCCGTGCTGGGCCCGGATCTCACCGGGCTGTGGGTGTACGTGGCCGTCTCGGCCGCGCTCTGCCTCGGCGGCGGCGGACGGGCGATGATCGTGATCCTCGCCCTCGCGATCGCCGCGTTCGCCGTCAGCGCGTGGATGTCGCTGATGGAGCCCAGCAGCACGCCGCCGTGGGCGATGCCGCTCATCATCATGTCGATCGGCACGCTGATGGCCGCGTTCACCCGCAACCTGCAGACCCTGCAGCAGCTGCGGCACACCAGGGACGAGCTCGCCGCCGTCGCCGTGGAGGAGGAGCGCAACCGCGTCGCCCGCGACATGCACGACATCCTCGGCCACTCGCTGTCCGCGATCGCGCTCAAGGCGGATCTCGCTGCGAAGCTGGCCGATCGCGATCCGCAGGCCGCGGCCGCCGAGATCCGCGAGGTGCAGACCCTCGCCCGCGCGACCCTCAGCGACATGCGGGCCGTCGTGTCGGGCTACCGCCAGGTGCGCATCGCGAGCGAGCTGGCCTCCCTGCGCACGCTCCTGCCGGCCGCCGGGATCACCCCGCATCTGCCGATGACGACCGATGAGGTGCCGGAGCGCAACCGGGAGCTGTTCGGCTGGGCGCTGCGCGAGGCCGCGACCAACGTGATCCGGCACGCGAACGCGACCGAGTGCTGGGTGTCGCTCGCCGCCGACCGGATCACGATCGAGGACGACGGCACGGGGCCCGCCGCTCGTGGGCCCGACACCGACGGCCGGCCGGGCACCGGCCTGCACGGCCTCGCCGAGCGCGCGGCCGACGCCGGCGGCGCGCTGCGGATCGGCCGCTCGCGCCGCGGCGGGTTCCTGCTGGAGGTCACCGCATGATGAGGGGAGAGCCGTGATCCGGATCCTGCTCGCCGACGACCAGGCGCTCGTGCGCGGGGCGCTCGCCACCCTGCTCGGGCTCGAGGACGACCTCGACGTGATCGCGCAGGTGGGCCGCGGCGATGAGGTGCTCGCCGCCGTCGCTCAGCATCTGCCCGACATCGCCCTGCTCGACGTCGAGATGCCGGGCGTCGACGGCCTCAGCGCCGCCGCGCAGGTGCGCGCCGCCCATCCGGGTGTGAAGGTCGTGATCGTGACGACGTTCGGCCGCGCCGGCTACCTGTCCCGGGCGCTGGCCGCCGGCGTCTCCGGGTATGTCGTCAAGGACACCCCCGCGTCCGAGCTGGCCGACGTGGTCCGCCGCGTGATGCGCGGAGAGACGGTCATCGACGCGGCCCTCGCCACGGATGCGCTGACAGCCGGCGTCTCCCCGCTCACGCCGCGCGAGGCCGAGGTGCTGTCTGCGGCGCGCGGCGGCGGGACGATCGCCGATGTGGCGCGGATCCTGCATCTGTCCGAGGGCACGACGAGGAACCATCTGTCCTCGGCGATGCAGAAGCTCGAGGCGCGCACGCGGGCCGACGCCGCGCGCATCGCAGAGGACCGCGGCTGGCTGCTCTGACTTCCTTCCCGGCCCGATAGCCCCGATCCCCTACACTCAGCACTATGTCCGGAGGCTCCCCCGCACCGTCGCGCCCGAAACGGCCTCCGCGCGCCGTGATCCTCCGACGCAGGATCACGATGGGCCTCGTGGCCGTGCTCGCGATCGCCTTCATCGCCGTGGTCACCACGACCGCCCTGCATGCGCTGTCCGGCTCGGCCAAGCCGGAGGCGTCGGCCCCGCTCCGCACGACCACCCCGACACCCACCCAGACACCACTGACCCCCGCGCAGCAGCTGCTGCGGACGGCCGCCGACCCGGCTACCGCGTGCGCGGTGTCGTTCCAGGGCGACGGGATCACTGATGCCCCGATGCTGCAGACCGAGGGCGTCCTGTTCTCCGGCCTGCCGATCCCGGAGCGTCCCGGATCCGTGTTCGCAGGCTGGTACCCGACTCCCGAGACCGCGCAGACACAGGTGCAGACCGACCGGGTGAACGGCTCCCAGCTGGCGACCTGCACCGACCATCAGCGCACGCTGCACGCGGCGTGGACGACCCCGGAGCAGAACGCGGCGACGGCCGCGAAGATCCCGATCCTGATGTATCACCAGTTCACGACCAAGCCCGACGGCGAGCACAGCTGGCTGCGCAACAACTACGTGTACATCGAGGCCTTCAAGGCGCAGATGGACTACGTCGCGGCGCAGAAGTTCTACCTGCCGACGTGGAGAGAGCTGAACTCCTTCATCGACGGCAAGTTGTTCCTGCCGCAGCATTCGCTGATAATCACGGACGACGATGCGGATCCGACGTGGCTGCAGCTCGCCGTCCCCGTCGTCACGGAGCGCAAGCTGCTGACCACGTCGTTCGTGATCACCTCGACGCGCCAGGAGGGCTCCCCGTCGCCGTACGTGCTGCAGCGCTCGCACACCGACGACATGCACCGCGCCGGCGCCAACGGCAAGGGCAGGATGGTGAATCTCAGCGCCGACGAGGTCGCCGCCGACCTGGAGAAGTCGGCGCAGATCCTCGGCGTGAAAGAGGTCATCGCCTATCCGTACGGGCACTACAACGCCACCGCCGAAGAAGGCGTGACGAAGGCCGGGTTCCTGCTGGCCCGCACAATCGACTACGGCTACGTGAAGATCGGCACGCCCAAGCTCGAGCTGCCGGTGATCCGGATCAACTACGGCGACACGGTCAACGGGCTGAAGAACAACATCGGCTGAGCGATCCCGCGCCTGTCGATCCCTGAGCCTTGTAGCCCGTCGAAGGGCCCGGTCCCTGAGCCTGTCGAAGGGCCCGGCGGGCTCACTCCGCGCCGGCGGCCTCGGTCTCGAGGCGCACGCGCACCTCGGCCTTGCGCGCGACGCGCACGGAACGGCGCGGTGCGTACACCACGAGCGAGTGGAACACGAAGCGCACGAAGAACGCGACGACGAGCGCGATCGCGGCCGCGAGGATGCTGGAGATGTGCCAGGTCTCGACCATGAGCGCAAGGATCGGGATCCGCAGCGCCGCCTCGACGTTGTTGAACGTGAACGACTGCGCGAACCGCACCCCGATCGTGGAGGCGTCCTCGCTCATGTCGTTGAAGACGTAGCGCTCCTGCAGGATGAAGTTGCCGATGATCGTCACCTCGGCGGCGATGATCGCGGCCCAGATGTACTCCATGCCGAAGTGGGTGAGCGCCCACATGATGACGAGGTTGGCGAGAGCGCCGACGGCGCCGATGATCGCGAACAGCGACATCTTGCCGAACCGCAGTCGCGCCAGGTGCTTCAGGAACGCCAGGCCCTGACGGAACGAGGCCTTGGACTCGCCGTGCAGGCGCTCGCCGAACTGCATCGGGACCTCGGCGACGCGCACGTCGGAGCGCACCAGGATCTCGAGCAGGATCTTGAAGCCGTTGGGGCGCAGCGCCGCCGGGTCGACCTTGCGCCGGTCGACGAGGAAGTATCCGGTCATCGGATCCGACGCGCCGGCGAGGCGGATCGGGAACATGGCCTTGGTGAGCGTCGTGGCGCTGCGGGAGACGCCGATGCGCACCGCGCCGGCAAGACCCCCGCTGTCGCCCCCGCCGATGTAGCGGGACGCGATCACCACGTCGGTGTCGCCGTCCTCATAGCGCTCGATCATCTCGGGCAGCAGCTCCGGCGGGTGCTGCAGGTCGCCGTCCATCACGATGCAGATGTCGTAGGCCGCCGCGCGGATCCCCTCGACCACGGCACCGCCGAGGCCACCCTCGGGCTTGTCGCGGTGCAGCACGCGCACGGGAACCGGCGCGTCGACGGCGATCGCGCGGATCACGTGCGGGGTGTCGTCGGTGCTGTCGTCGACGAAGAGGATCTCGATGTCGCGCCCGGCCAGGGCGTCGGAGACCCGGGAGACGAGTTCGGCGATGTTGTCGCGTTCGTTGAACGTCGGCACGATCACGGTCGCGCCGGAGACCCTGGCGCCCGGGACCTCGGCCGAAGACATGCCGTTCATGCCCCTCCTCCGCTCGTCACTGGGACATCGTCCCATGAGCATCGATGGAAAACCTTCGGCTTTCCTGTCAGCTGAGCATGACCCGGCAATGCGAACGCCAGGTGAATCCCCTCGCCGCCGCTCCGGATCCCGGCCCGGAAATCCGCCGTATTCTGGAAACATGACCACCCCCGCCTCTGACACCATCACCATGTTCGGCGCCGAGTGGTGCGGCGACTGCCGTCGCACCAAGAAGCAGCTCGACGAGCTCGGCATCGAATACACCTACGTCGACCTGGTCGCGGATCCCGCAGCGGCCGACGTCGCGAAGGAGATCTCGGGGCGCATGAACATCCCCGTGGTGGTCTACCCCGACTCCTCGCACCACGTCGAGCCGTCGAACGCCGACGTCGAGGCCAAGCTCCGCGAGCTCTCCCTGATCTGACCCCGATCTGACCCGCGCCCGCCCGATCCCGCCCCGCGCGCAGCGCAGGGGCCGGGATCTCGGGCGCGCAGGCATCGGGTCTGGCGGGAGCGAACGCTCCCGAGATCCCGGCCCCGGAGCAGACCCTGCCACGGATCAAGACCGGCGCCCGCCCCGCCGCCACTACACTGACGCGCATGAGCATCGCCGCTCGGCCAGAACGAGCCAGCACGCGTCTTCCCGCCCGCACGATCGCCCGGTACGCCGTCGGCTCGCTCGGCACGGGGGGCTTCTCGACGTTGCCCGGCCTGGTCCTGGCGTACTTCCTCACCGACAACCTGGGCGTGGCCGCGATCCTGGCGGGCGCCATCGTGACGCTCGCGAAGATCTGGGATGTCATCATCGATCCGGTGATCGGCGCCTGGTCCGATCGCAGCCTCATCCGCACGGGCAGCCGCAAGCGCTTCATGCTGATCGGCGGCTTCACGCTGCCGGTGTTCTTCGCGCTCACGTTCGCGGTGCCGCCGGCGTTCGGTCCGGTCGCCGGCGTGATCTGCGTGCTGATCGCCTTCCTCACGACGGCGACCTCGTTCAGCCTGTTCCAGGTGCCGTACATCGCGTTGCCCGCCGAGCTGACTCCGCGCTACGACGAGCGCACCCGGCTGCTGAGCTGGCGCGTGATCGTGCTCACGGTGACGATCCTGCTGTTCGGCGGCGGCGGGCCGGAGCTGCGCCGGATCACCGGGGATCCGGTCACCGGATACCTCCTGATGGGCATCGTCGCGGGCGTCGTGATCGGGGTCGGCATGCTGATCGCCGCGCGCACCGCCGACGACGCCGTCGTCGCGCCCGCGGCCGTGGCGCACGTCGGGATCCGCGCGCAGTACGCCGCCGGCTTCGCCGCCGTACGCCGCTCGCTGCCGTTCCGGGCGCTGCTGGGGACCTATCTGCTGCAGGCCCTCGCCACGGGCACGATGCTGGCCGGCGCGCAATATGTGGCGACCTGGGTGATGCACTCCGAGAGCGCCGTCACGCTGCTCTTCATCGCGCTGGTCGCCCCCGCGGTGATCGCGACGCCGGGATGGGAGCGGCTGTCTCGGCGGATCGGGAAGGAGCGCGCGCTGCGCATCGCCTCGGTGCTGTACCTGCTCGCGGCGGCGTCGCTGCTGCTGGCGCTGTGGTCTCCCGGATCCTGGATCTACGTCTCGGTCGCGTTCGCGGGCGTCGCGTACGCGGGGATGCAGACGCTGCCGATGGCGATGCTGCCGGATGTGATCTCGCACGACGAGCGCCAGACCGGGCCGGGGCAGGCCGGCACCTTCACCGGCATGTGGACGGCGGCGGAGACGGTCGGCTTCGCGCTCGGCACGACCGTCGTCGCCGTGGTGCTGGCGCTCACCGGGTACGTGTCGCGTACGGCGGCCGACGCCTCCTCGGTCGTGCAGCCGGGCAGCGCCGTCGCCGGGATCGTGGTGATCTTCAGCGTTCTGCCCGCCGTGCTGATGCTGCTCAGCCTGTTCGCGCTGAACCGGTATCGCCTGCGCCGCATCGACATCGACGGCCCCGATCTCTGAGACTCGGTCCCACGTCGAGCGCGTAATGTGAGAGTCACCGCGCCGAAGGAGATGCCGATGCCTGAAACCCTCGCCGAAGACGTCCGCGAGCCGCTCGACGAAGCCATCTCCGCACTGCGGAAGGGATCCGCCTCATGGTCTGCGCTGACCGTCGGGCAGCGCGTCACGCTGCTGCGCGGCGTGCGCCGCACGGTCGCGGCGAGCGCACGGGAGTGGGCGCGCACCGCCGTCCGCTCGAAGCAGCTGCCGGACGGCCACGCCCTCCGCGGCGAGGAGTGGCTGAGCGGACCGTACGCGACCCTTGGCGCGCTGGACGCCTACATCGAGACGCTGGACCGGATCGCGAACGGCCGCAACCCCCTGGACGACGTGCGCATCGATCGCACCACGAGCGGACAGACCAGGGTGCACACGTTCCCCCTGCTCGGAATCGACAAGCTGCTGCTCTCCGGCTTCACCGGCGAGGTGTGGCTCACGCCGGGCGTCACTCCCGGTGACGCCAGGGCCCGGGCCGGCCTCGCGCAGCGCTCCACGGCGGAGGACGACGGCGGGATCGGCCTCGTGCTCGGCGCCGGGAACATCACCTCGATCCCGGTGCTCGACGTGCTGTACGAGCTGCTCGCGCACGACCGGGTCGTGCTGCTCAAGGTCAATCCGACGCAGGACGCCCTGGTGCCCGTGTTCGAGCGCGCGCTCGCGCCGCTCATCGCCCCCGGGTTCCTGCGCATCGTCCGCGGCGGGCCGGAGGTGGGCGCGTACCTGACGGCGCACCACGGGTTCGCGCATGTGCACATCACCGGATCCGCGGCGACGTTCGACGCGATCGTGTGGGGTCCGTCGACGGGACCGGGATCCGCCCAGACGAAGCGCCGCAAGCGCGAGAACCGCCCGCGACTGAAGACGCCGATCACCGCGGAGCTCGGCGGCGTCTCGCCCATCATCGTGGTGCCCGGCGAGTGGACCGCGGCGGATCTGCGCTTCCAGGCCGAGCACGTGGCCACGATGCGCCTGCAGAACGCCGGGCACAACTGCATCGCAGGTCAGGTCGTGATCCTCTCGGACGACTGGGCGCAGAAGGACCAGTTCCTCATCGAGCTGCGCCGTGCGTACGCGCTCGCCCCGGAGCGCCCGATCTGGTATCCGCATTCAGCGGAGCGGATGGCGCAGGCAGCGGAGACCTATCCCGACGCGCTCGTGCTCGCGGATCGCCTGCTCGTCGAGATCGGCGTGGGCGACGACCCCACGGCGCTGGAGAACACCGAGTACTTCGCGCCGGTGCTCGGCGTCGTGCAGCTCGGCGGCACCGGGCAGGAGTTCCTCGACGCCGCCGTCGCGCACGCGAACGAGAAGCTGCAGGGCACGCTCGGCGCAAACCTGCTGATCGACCCGACCACCGAGACGATGCTCGGAGGGGGCTTCGAGCGCGCGATCACCGCGCTGCGCTACGGATCCATCGCCATCAACGCCTGGACCGCCGTCGGCTTCATCACCCCGACCGTGACCTGGGGCGCGTACCCGGGCAACACGATCGCCGAGGTCGGCAGCGGGATCGGCGTCGTGCACAACGCGCTGCTGCTCGCCGACGTGGAGCGCTCCGTGATGCGCGGGCCGTTCCGCCCGTTCCCGCGCTCGGCGTCGATCGTGCGCGACGGCGGTCGATTCACGATCCTGCCGAAGCCGCCGTGGTTCGCCTCCTCGCGCACCGCGGCCGAGGTCAGTGAGGGCCTGACCCGCTATCGCGTTCGCGGCGGCGTGCTCGCACTCATGCGCACGCTCGTGCAGGCGATGCGGGCGTAGCTACGGCGTCGCCACCGAGAAGGTGTCGCACTGGCCCAGGCCGTTCTTGTAGCCGCTCGCGAACCACGCCTGGCGCTGTGCGCTGGATCCGTGCGTCCAGCTCTCCGGGTTCGTGTACCCGCCGGAGGCCTGCTGGATGTGGTCGTCGCCCACGGCAGCGGCCGCGTCGAGCGCGTCCTTGATCTGCGCCTCGGTCGGCTTGGTCATGTACGCGTTGCCGTTCTTGTCCTTCTGCGTCGCCATGTCGGCGATGAAGGCGCCCGCATAGCAGTCGGCCTGCACCTCGGTGCGCACGCCGTTGCTCGTGGGGCCGGTGCCGTTGTTCGGATACTTGGCCATCGTGCCGATGAGGTTCTGGATGTGGTGGCCGTATTCGTGCGCGACGACGTACACCTGGGCGAGGTCGCCCGCTTCGGCGCCGAACTGCTGGTGCAGCAGGGCGAAGAAGGTGGGGTCGATGTAGACCGTCTGATCCGACGGGCAGTAGAACGGACCGACGTCGTTCGACGCCGTGCCGCACGGGGTCGAAGTGGCGACGTCGACGCTGACCTGCTCGGGCTTGACGTAGCCCTTCACATGCGCGGTCCAGTACTTGTTGAGCACCAGGGAGGTGGCGGCGACCCGGCAGTCGACGCTGTTGTTGGCGTCGGTGCCGGTGTTGCAGTTCTGCACGGTGCCCTCGCCGGATCCGGTGCTCTGCGGCTGGCTCTGCGATCCGGGATCCGTGCCGCCACCCAGGAAGCCGGTCAGGTCGACGCCCGTGAACGCACTGATCAGCATCACCACGACCGCGCCGAGGCCGACCACGCCACCACCGGCGATCGCCGCGGTGCGTCCGCCGCGACCGCGCCGCTGCACGTTGTTGTCCGAGACGTCGGCATCCGGGTTGAAGGTCATGAGCACAGTTTTCCACGATCCGCACGTCAGCGGCGAGGAATAGGCTCGGACCGGGCGCGCGTCGCGCGGCCGAAAGGAGCCGGAATGACCACCACGGTGACGCTGACCGGCGCGGGCGGACAGATCGGCTACGCGCTGCTGTTCCGGATCGCGGCCGGCGACATGCTCGGCCCCGAGGAGAGGGTGCGGCTGCGGCTGCTGGAGATCCCCGCCGGGATCGGCGCGGCTGAGGGCGCAGCGCTCGAACTGCAGGACGGGGCCTTCGACCTGCTCGAGCACGTGGAGGTGACCGACGATCCCGCCGTGGGCTTCGACGGCGCCGACCACGCGCTGCTCGTCGGCGCCCGGCCTCGCGGCCCGGGCATGGAGCGCGGCGACCTGCTCGCCGCCAACGGGTCGATCTTCGGCCCGCAGGGATCCGCGATCGCCGCACACGCTGCGCCGGGAGTGCGGGTGACTGTGGTCGGGAACCCCGCAAACACGAACGCGCTCATCGCTGCGGCGTCTGCCGACGGCGTGCCCGCCGAGCGGTTCAGCGCGCTGACCCGGCTCGACGAGAACCGCGCCAGGGGCCAGCTCGCGGCGGCGCTCGGCGCGCCCGTCGCCGATATCGCCGGCGTCACGATCTGGGGCAACCACTCGGCCACACAGTTCCCCGACGTCGCGCATGCCACCGTCGCCGGGCGCCCGGTTCTGGATGCGCTCGCCGAGCAGACCAGGGACGTGCATGCCTGGCTCGATGCCACGTTCATCCCGCGGGTCGCGAAGCGGGGCGCCGAGATCATCCAGGTGCGCGGATCCTCGTCCGTCGCGTCCGCCGCCTCGGCGACGATCGATCACGTGCGGGACTGGGCGCTCGGAACCCGAGAGCGCCGCACCAGCGCCGCCGTCGTGTCGCACGGCGAGTACGGCGTGCCGGAGGGCCTGATCAACTCGTTCCCGGTGCGCGCGGTCGATGGCGAGTGGCACATCGTGGAGGGTCTGGATCCCGACGGCTGGGCCCAGGAGCGCATCGAACGCTCGATCGCCGAGCTCGTCGAGGAGCGCGACGCCGTCCGCGCACTCGGCCTGATCTGACCGCGTCCCGGCGCGGGCCCCGCAGCACTCGGTTGCCCGTTCCTCCCGTGGCCCCACCCGCGCTGCAGTTTCCTGAATGCGCTGCGGTCTCCTGGTCACGCTGTGGTTTCCTGCGGTCGCGCTGCTCTTTCCTGAAGTCGCTGCGTAGGTTGACGCAGCGCCTTCAGGAATCGACAGCGCGAACGGATTCCGCGACGCGCGGCGCACAGCGCCCACGCCACGGCGCGCGGGCTCAGATCGTCGCGACGTCGATCACGAAGCGGAACCGCACGTCCGAGGCGAGCACGCGGTCGTAGGCGTCGTTGATGCCGTCGGCGCCGATGACCTCGATCTCGGCGGCGATGCCGTGCGCGGCGCAGAAGTCGAGCATCTCCTGGGTCTCGGCGATGCCGCCGATCGCGGATCCGGCCAGCGACCGGCGGCCGCCGATGAGCAGTCCCGCCCGGTACGAAAGGGGCTCGGGCGGGGCTCCGACGCTCACCAGCGTGCCGTTCGTGTCGAGCGTGCCGAGGTACGCGTCGAGCGGCAGCGGCGCGCTCACCGTGTTCAGGATCAGGTCGAACGCGCGCTTGTTCTCCGCGAAGGTCGCCGGATCCGACGTCGCGAGATAGCGGTCGGCGCCGAGGCGGAGGCCGTCGTCCTTCTTCCGCAGCGACTGCGAGAGCACCGTGACCTCGGCGCCGAGCGCGTGCGCGATCTGCACCGCCATGTGGCCGAGTCCGCCGAGGCCGACCACGGCGACGCGCGATCCGGGTCCGACGTTCCAGTGCCGCAGCGGCGAGAAGGTGGTGATCCCGGCGCACAGCAGCGGAGCCGCGCGATCCAGCGGGATGGCGTCGGGGATCCGCACGACGAAGTCCTCGGTGACCACGACCTGGCGCGAGTACCCGCCCTGGGTGACCGTGCCGTCGCGATCGATCGCACCGTACGTGCCGACGGATCCGCCCGTGCAGTACTGCTCCTCGCCGCGCAGGCAGGCGTCGCACTCGCGGCAGGAGTTCACGAGGCAGCCCACGCCGACCCGGTCGCCGACGGCGTGGCGGGTGACATCGGATCCGACGGCCGAGACGATCCCCGCGATCTCGTGACCGGGCGCCAGCGGGTAGCGCTGCGCGCCCCAGTCGCCGCGCACGGTGTGGATGTCGGAGTGGCAGATGCCCGCGAATGCGATGTCGATCACGACGTCGAGCGGGCCGGGCTCGCGGCGCTCGATCGTGGTGGATTCGAGGGCAGCGCCCTCACTCGGTGCGGCATAGGCGGCGACGACGGGCATGGCTGCGCTCCTCGAAGGATCTGGGGTGTTCTGCGAGCGTATCGCGCGGACGGAAAGGATCGGTCGGATCCGCCCCGATCCGCGGATCCGGGCGCGCGGGCCCGTGTCACAGCCGGACAGGGCAGAATGGTGCTGGCGAGAGGAGGCGACAACATGGATGCGACGACGCACGACCACGCAGACGCGACGGCGGATGCGACGCTCGATGCCGCGCTGACCAGCCCTCTGCACCTTCCGCACGCCGCCGCGGAGTGCCCGAAGTGCTTCACCGAATTGCAGCGCAATCGCGACTGGTGGTCGGCGAAGCCGGACGGATCCCGTCTGGTGGGCCTCGTCGTCGCGCGCGAGGGCATGCCGTCGGTCGTGCAGCAGCGCGACGATCTGACCCGGTTCGGCGTGCCGATCGAGGGCTTCCGGCACCCGGCGCCGGACATCCTGGAGAGCTGGACGGATCGCATCGCGCGCCTCATCGACACCCTGCACGCGGGTGATGTGCTCGTGGTCGCGAACGTGCACGCGCTCGGTCGCGACATCGACGAAGAGGCCCGCACGGTCGCGACACTGCGCCGCCTCGGGGTGATGGTGAAGGTGCTCAGCCACGACGCCCGCCACCTCGCCGACGCCGGGCGCTGACGCCGACCGCTGAGGCCCTCCGGATCCAGACGATTCCCAGGTGCGAAGGCATTTTCAGCGTGCCTGGATGCTTGTCCGTTTCGGATCTTTGTTCTCTACTGGGGTATGGCCATCCACACCGATCCCTATGCCGCTCGCAGCGACGAGATCGTGGATCGGCGCCGCCAGATCGACCGCGCGATCGCGGCACTGGAGGCGGAGAAGGCCGAACTGTGCGGCCAGCATGTGGAGCTGCTGCTCGCCGAGATCCGCCCGGGCGCCGACGGGTATGAGGCGGCGGAGCGGTCGATGTTCGCAGAGGTGTCGGCCGAGCTGCACATCACCCGGGCCGCGTCCGCCCGCGCACTCGGGACCGGATGGTCACTGCGGGATCGGTTCCCGGCGACCCTCGCCGCCCTGCGCGCGGGGAGATCTCGGCACGGCACGTCGCGGTGATCGTCGCCGCGGCCGCGCCTCTCGGCATCTCTGATCACGACGCGCATCGCCGGTTCGAAGAGCAAGTGCTCCCCTATGCCGCCGCCGAGACGGCGCCGCGCACCGAGGCCTACGCGAAGTCCGTGGCTGCCGCCATCGCCCCCGAGTCGGTGACCGAGCGGAGCCGGCGCGCGCACGACGAACGACGCGCGTTCGTCACCGACCACGAGGACGGGCAGTCCGTGTTCGGCGTGCTCCTGCCCTCGCCGCTCGCACACGCAGCCTTCGAGCGGTTCACCGCAATGGCCCGCCGCATCCGCGAGATCGCCGCCGCGACCGACTGCGGGGGCTTCGACGGTCCGCGCGCGCCGCAGCCGGGCCGGGCGCCGACCGAGGAGGAGCTCGAGCCCCTCACCGGGTTCGGATCCATGCTCGACGACCTGGGCGAGCCGCTCAGCGACGACCGCACGCTCGACCAGATCCGCGCCGACATCGTCACCGACCTGCTGCTCACCGGCATCGCCGACACGCTCTCCGAGCTCGGCGACATCCGCGGCAGCGCGCAGGTCACGATCGCCGCGACCACGCTGACCGGCGCCGACGACCGGCCCGCTGAATACGACGGTCACGGCCCCATCGATCCCGACGTCGCCCGGCAACTCGCCGCCGAGGCGGCGGACGGGGATCGCCTGTTCCTCGATCCGCGCGGCATGCTCGTCCAGACTGACTCCTACGCCCCGACCGAGCGGATGCGCCGGTTCCTCCGCGCTCGCGACCGGCATTGCCGCTTCCCCGGCTGCCGGATACCGGCCCGCAACTGCCAGATCGACCACAATCACGACCGTGCCAAGGGCGGCAAGACCGAGATCTGCAACCTCTGCTGCTTCTGCGTCGGCCACCACGCCCTGAAGCATCCCGACCTCAACGACCACTGGAGATGGACGGACCGTCAAGGGCCGGGCGGCGTCATCACCTGGATCAGCCCCACCGGCCGCGTCTACACCGACGCCCCGCCGCCCCGCGTGCAGTTCGCCTGAGAGCGGGCACGCTCAACGCACTCCGGTGATGCGGTTCCACAGCTCGACGCGGTGTACGAAGTCGGCGAGCGCCTCCTCTTCGTGAGCGAACTCACGCAGGGAAGGGCGAAGCACCTGCGCCCGCTCATCCTGCAGGAACGTGGCCCAGACACCGCTCCCCTCCGCGAGAACCACGATGTTGGACTTGCCTCGGGGATCGGTCAAGAGTGCATATCCGGTGAACCCGCGCGCCGCCAGATCCAGCCCGACCGTCTCCCGGTTCATGCCGAGACCCCCCGCTCCAGCTCGCGGACGAGCCCCAGCCGTACGTAGAAGTCGAGCGGAAGGGGCAGGGTCAGCTGCATGGCACCCCCCGGGTCGCCGAATGCCGGGGCGACTGTGCCTGCCATGATCGGCGCATCCCATTCGTAGTAGCCGATGTCGACGAGATCCTCGAGATCGCGCCGCAGCACCGGATCCGTCGCCTGCTCGTATGCCACGCGGATCCGCGTGCAGTCACCCACGACGATGAACTGGTGATAGGCGGCGGGATTCTCCGCCCACGGGAGCGAGCGGGTCGCGTACACGGCCGGCTGCCCGTCCTGCACGACGCACACGTATCGCGTCCGCGCCGTTCCGTACAGGTCCCACACCTCGGCCCCGGCAGGGATCGGCTCACGGGACAGCGCGTGCCCCGATCGGTCGGCCCAGAACTTCATGTCCGCAACTCCCTCTGACGCACTGACGACTCACACCCGGCGGGTCGCGGTCTTATCCAGGTCCCGATGATGCTCTGCACGACGGAGGAAGGCGTCCAACGCCTCCGCCTCCGATTCGGTCCGCAGTGTCATGAAGTCCATGACCACGCCGCGCTCATCGGTGTCCCAGACCTTCCATCCTGAGCCGTCCCGGTCTATCCAGGTCGACCTCTCGGCGCGGCCTGTGCGCCCGAACCAGTTCGCCGTGACCATCGGATGTGTCGCGAGATACTCCGCAACCTGATCAACCGTCAGATTCTCACGATCCACCGCGCACCTCCTTCACAAGACCGAGCTTCTCCAACACGTCGACTGCGAGCGGAAGCTGCACCTGCACACCGCCACCCGTCGATCCGAACCCACCCGCGATGTCACCGCGGTATCCCTGGCTGCCCAGGTACTTCGGATCGAAGCCGTTCTGTGCGAGATCATCCTTCACGGACTGCGGCGCACGATCATAGGCTCCCTTGAGATCCCCGAGGTCGCCCGTCACCTCGTACTGATGGTAGTGGTTCGGGTTCTCGGCATACGGCAGCGAGCGCTGATCGTAAGAGTAGGGTCCGCCCTCCGGAACGGGGGACGTGTAGCGGCCGTCCGACGGGCCGTAGCGGTCCAGGACCTCGCCCGGCTGGGGCGTGTACGGGTGCTGGATCGGGTTGCCCGCGCCATCCAGGACGTAGCCGCCGCCCGGCACTTGGCTCCAGTCGATGGATCCGTCCGGGTTCAGGACCGACGGATCCTTCGGGATCTGCACGTCGTCCGGGATCTTCCCGCTCTTCGCGAACTCGTTCGCGACATCATCGCCGTACGTGTGGCGCAGGTACTTCTCCAGATCCGCGTCGGAGAGCGTGCTCTTCGCACGGATATCGTCGATCGACGGCTTCTTCGGAGCGGCACCGTCGGGACCGTGCTTCGGCGAGCCCTTCCCGCCGTGCAGGAGCTTGTCGGCGGTGTCGGAGAATCGCTTGAACAAGGCCCGCAGCTTCTCCAGCAACTCGGACAGCTTCTTGACCGCGTTCACCAGATCCGGGATCTTCTTCGAGAACTTCGCCGCCAACGCCGACACCCGCGTCGACGCCTGCTCGATCACCAGAGGCGTCGCCAGGCCCAGCGAGAACACCAGCTCCGCGGCGTACGAGATCAACGACCCCACCAGCTGCGCCAGAGAATCCCGCACCATGTCGTGCACCACCTGCACGATCGTCGACGCCATCTGCATGCCCACTTGCATGCCACCCGCCCACGACGCCGCACCGTTGAGATGCTTCACCACATCATTCTGGAACGCGAGATACGCCCGCACCGCCGCACCATCCGCCGCATCCAGATCACCCAGCACCGTCGCCAGATCCGACGCCGACCGCGACAGCTGAGTACCCACGTTGCCCCAGGTCTGCGCGAACCCCAGCACCTGCCCGGCGTCACCGGTCAGATCGTTCAACCATCCCTTCAACGGCTGCAGATGCTCCATCAACCAGCCCAGACCCGCCGCGATCAGAGACCCCAGCGGATCCGACACCGCCGCCACCGTGTCCGCCACCGCCGCGAACGCCGCAAACCCACCCGCGACCCAGTCCCCCGACTTGATCGCGTTGACCAGCGCCTCACCGTCCTCCAGCAGGAACGTCCCCGACAACGGCGACGACGTGTCCACCGCCCCCGCCACCAACGGATTCGGCGGCGTCACTGCGCCACTCCCAACGCTCCGTGCATGCTCTTGTAGCGGCCGGAGAACTCTTCCTCCGTCGCCTCGAAATCGCTCACCATGCCCAGGAACTCGGTCTCCGCTCGGCCCAGCATCGCCGACACCGAGCTGATCGTGCCGATCGCGACCTGCGACACCAGCACCGCCGGCGGCACCAGGAACGCGCACATCACCCCGAACGCCCCGCCCGCCAGATTCAGCGAGCTCGCCGCGTCCTGCGCCATGCGCACATCCGCGGCCACCTGGCCGACCCGCGCCGCATGCCGCCGGCCCAGGTCGAAATCCAACGCGATCGTGTCACCCATCAGCGGTACTCGATCCCGTCCGGCAGGCCGTCCGCCTTCGGCGCCCGCGCCTCGATCTCGGACCGCAGGTGCGCGACCGCCGGATCGTCCTCGCCGAACGCGTCGGCCGCGATCCGCGCCGCCCGGGCCCCGGCCGCCTGCTGCGCCTTCACCGACGTGTCCACGATCATCCGGCCCAGCGCCCGGGCGCCCAGCTGCAGCCCCGCGTCGGTCAACGCGACGTCGATCAGGCGCCCCGACGAATCCACCGTGACCGTCAGCTCCCGGCGCGGGGATGTCGCCTGCTCGCGCACGGCCTCGATCTCGACCCGCACCGCTGTCGCCGCCTCCGCGCGACGCTGCGCCTGCTCCACCTGCACGGCGAGACGCTCGCGCACCTCGGCCGCGCTCGCGCCTTCGAAGAAGTCACTCATCGGATCCACCCCGCTCCTGTGTCCTGTAGAAAACTGCTGCGTCTCACGGTCGCCCCTGAATCACCGTACGGGCGCCGCGCACGTGCGTCGATGGGGAGAACTTCCCATCCGCCGACCCGGATCATTCGGCGTCCACCGCATCCTTGGCACTCTCCTGCGCGAGCCGTGCCGGATCGATCAGGGCCAGATCGTCCTTGGTGACGAGCCGGGACGCGATCACGTGCTCCACGAGCCGCGCGCGCCGGTTGGTCGCCGATCCCCGCGCACCGCCGCGCATGCCGGGCACCCCGATCCGGTCGAACTTGTCGCACACGTTGTCGAGCTTGCGGTTGAACCGGGTCACGGTCCACTCCAACCGGGCGGCCGCGGCGGCGCTCGACGGGATCGAGCTCATGCCACTGCCGTCACGGCGCAGCAGCGGCTCGGCGAGCGCGAGCAGCAGCTGCTTCTGGCTGACGGTGAGCGGAACCTCGCCGATCGTCGAGTCGCCGTCTCCGACGAGGTCGTGATGGATCGGGCGGAAGGTCGGCTCCGACGAGTGGATCGTGAACTCGTAGGTGGTCGGGCCCGCGGAGAAGACCACGTTGGTCGTCGCGAACACCAGCGGCAGCCGCGCGCCCGGCGCGAGCCAGGCCTGCACCCCGCCGGTCGCGTCGGTGACGGTCGCCTGCAGGCGCGTTCCGATGTTCGCCAGCCACCACAGCCCGCCGGACTCCACGACCTCGAGGAAGTGCCGGTGCAGGAACAGGTTGTCGTCGATCGCGAGATCGCCCTCACGTCCGAGCACGAACCGCCCGCCGGGATCGATCGGGAAGTACTCGCCCGCGAACTCCACGGTCAGCCGTGCGTGCGCGGTCACTTCGCGCACCCCCGCACCTTCGAGGAGGCCGTCCCGTCCGCCCGGCGCAGTTCGACGTCGATGCAGGTCTGCCCGCCGGACTGCGCGGCCACGGTCGTCTCCGGCTTGTCGACGAGCTTCGTGTCGCCATCGCCGCTGAGCATCACCACGGTCACGAGGTACCGGTCACCGGTCTGCGGCTTCGGGTTCGTCCAGGTGAAGTGCACGCCGCCCTGGGCGTCCGGGGCACCCGTGACGTCGGTCGGTGTGGGGGTGAGCGCGGACAGCGGATCCTGCGGATCCGCCGTCGGCGAGGCGCTCGGCTTCGCCTGCGGCGGGGCCGCGTTCAGCAGGTTCACCGTCAGGATCGATCCGCCGATGAGCAGGACGATCGCCGCCACGGCGACGAGACCCCAGAGCAGCCCCCGACGCGAGGCCTGCGGGGCGGGTTCGGGCCCCTCGCCAGGCTCAGGAACCGGGGCGGACTCGGGCCCTTGGACAGGCGCAGGGACCAGGGCGGGTGCCACCGGCGGGGCCGCGGGCGCGGGCGCGGCGACGAACGCGGGAGACGCCGGCTGCGGATCCACCACCTGCGGGGGCCGCACCCGGGTCGGATCGTCGTCCTGAGGCGGGGTCGCGGCCGGCGGGCGGACCACCGTGGCGTCCACCTCGGCAACCTCGGGAACCTCGGACAGGACCGGCGGATCGAATTGCGGCCCGCGGGCGGGCGGCGGCGTCGCCGGAACGACCGGGCTGGTCGTCGCGGACGGGCGGGTCGCCGTGTGGCCAGGGTCGATGCTGACGACCTCGCGCACCCGGGTCAGGCCGTCGTCGTCCTCCTCGGGATCCCGTTCGACCTGGTGGTCGTCGACGATGTCGATCGGGGTCACCGAGTGCGACAGCTCGATCTGGATCTTCTGCAGGGCGCGCGCGAACGCGACCGCGCTCGGGAATCGGTCGTCCGGGTTCTTCGCCATCGCGCGCTCGAGCGCACGGCTCAGGCTCTCCGGCACATCCGCGCGGCCGAGCGGCGGCAGCGGCTCGGTCTCGATGCGGGAGATGAGATCCGCGCCGCTGTTGCGCTGCCCGGGCTTCTCGAACGGCGAGCGGCCGGTGAGCAGGGTCGAGATCGTCGCGGCGAGCGCGTACACGTCGGAGCGGACCCCGCCCTGCGGCGGGTCGCGGAACGACTCCGGCGGCGACCACGGGATCGACATGCCGGCGGCCTCGCTCACGGCCCCCGTGGTCGAGGCGATGCCGAAGTCGGTGAGGGCGGGGCGGTTGTAGGCCGTGACCAGGATGTTCGCGGGCTTGATGTCGCGGTGCAGCACGCCGGCGCGGTGTGCGGTCTCCACCGCTCCCGCGACCTGCACGCCGACCCGCAGCGCCTCGGCGACGCTGAACGGCTCCTTGCGGGCGCGCTGCTGCAGGTTCGGCCGCGGGCAGTACTCCATCACGAGGTAGGGGCGGCCGTCGTCGGCGACGCCGGTCTGGTAGATCGTGACGATCGCGGGATGCGTGGACAGCATCGCCATGACGTTCGCCTCGTCGGAGAACTCCTGCGCCGCGCCCGACGCCAGCCGGTCCGCGAGCAGCACCTTGACGGCCACCCGGCGGCGCGGCATCTGCTGCTCGTAGAGGAACACGTCGGCGAAGCCGCCGGTGCCGAGCGGCTCGACGTACGAGAACCCGTCGAGCTGCGGCGGCGGAGACGGCGGACGGCTCACGGCAGATCCTCGAAGGCGACCGTGACACCGTCGCCGAGATCGATCACATCCCCGGTGACCACGATCGTCTGCTCACCGGGGTGCAGCCGCACCGGGTCGGCTCCCTGCCGCAGCAGGGTCGAGCCGTTGGTGGTGTGCAGGTCGAGGACGACCACCGCGTCGCTCTCGGGACGGATCTCGAGGTGGCTGCGGGAGATGTCCTGCTCCGGGCTGTCCACCGCGATCAGGTGCGGCAGGGTCGCCCCGGAGGAGCGGGTCGCCCGCGGACGGCGGCCGATCACGACCGTGCGATCGAGGGCGACGACCTGACCGGTGGACATGCGGATCCGCGGGCCTGTGGACGAGTCCGCGGCGGGGGTCGCAGGGACAGCCGCTGCCGGGATCGGATCTGGGGCGGAAGGGGCGGATCCGCGCAGCGCGCGGGCCTGGGCCAGCGAGATGGTGGCGCCGTCGTGGTCGCCGTCCTCGGCCTCGTCGTAGACCTCGTTCGCCTCCTGCTCGGCGCCGCCGACCGGACGCAGATCGAGCGTGTGCCCGCCGAGCGGGGGCCCGATCGTGTCGGCGGGGGGCAGGATCGTCTCCACCGGGACCGCGTTCGGGGAGGACGGGGAGAGCACCGTGTCGTCGACGTCGTCGTCGAAGGGCGGGGCGGGGACCGCCATCAGCGGGACATCGGCGTCGGGCGCAGGGACCTCGACAGCGGGGGCGATCGGGGCGGGGTCCGGGGCGGGGGCGGGCCCTTCGACAGGCTCAGGGACCGAGGGTTCAGGCTCAGGGACCGAGAGCTCAGGGACCGCGGGCTCAGGGACCGGGGCGGGGTCCAGGACGGGGTCCAGGACGGAGCCGAAACCGACGCGGGCGGCGCGGACGATGCCGGCGACGATCGGCAGGGCGGTGTCGTCGCGGGCATCCTCGACGACGATCTCGGCGCCTGCGACGGACGGGACGAACCGCTCGCTCCAGGTCGTGACCTCGGCTCCGGTGATCTCGTGCTCGGCGCCGGCCCCGACAACCCGGGCGGTCACCTGCCCGCGCACGGCGATGCGGGCATCGGCGCCCTCGCGCACGATCGCGGCGAACGGCGGGATCGCCGAGAACGATCCGCGCCCGGCGGCGGTGAGCGCGTCGACGACGTCGGAGAAGGCGACCTCGTCGGATCCGACTCTCGCCCACAGCTGGGCGACGAGGTCGAACTCGGCATCCGGCGGCAGCGCCACGACGGCGCGCGGACCGATCAGCAGATACCAGGACCCTGCGCGGTAGGCGGTGTTCATCAGCGCATTCCTCCCATGGCCTCGGCACGCGGTCGCGTGTCCGAGTCGATGTCTTCGTCGTCGGTCCCGGTGGCGCCCGCGGCGCCTGCCGGCCTCGTCGTCACGTGGATCGCGTCGACGACGATCGCCGTCACGTTGTCGCGACCGCCGCGTTCGAGCGCCCGCACGATGAGCCGGTCCGCGGCGGTCTGCGGATCCTCGTGCGTGAGGAGCAGATCGCGGATCTCGTCGTCGCCGACCTCGGAGCTCAGCCCGTCCGAGCAGATCAGGATCCGATCCCCCACCGCGGCGGGGATCATCCAGTAGTCGGCCTCCCCCGCGCTGCCGGCGCCGATCGCGCGGGTGATGATGTTGCGGCGGCGATCGCGCTGCGCATCGGCGGCGAGCAGCTCGCCCGAGTCGATGAGCTCCTGCACCACGGAGTGGTCGACCGAGACCTGCTCGAGCATGCCCCCCGCGAGGCGGTAGGTGCGGGAATCGCCGATGTTCATGGCCAGCCAGTAGCCGACCCCGTCGACCTGCGCGATCGCCACCCCGCTGAGCGTGGTGCCGGCGCTCGTCGCGCCGTCGCCCGCGATCGCGTCGACGGCTGCCCTGGCCCGTGCGAGGGCGAAGCTGATGTCGTCGATGCTCAGCTCCGCGCGCCCGTGCAGACCCCGGAACTCGTCGATCACCGTGGCGCTGGCGACGTCGCCGGCCTGGTGCCCGCCCATGCCGTCCGCGACGAGGAACAGCGGTGCCTCGGCGAGATGCGCGTCCTCGTTCAGCGCGCGGCGCAGCCCCGTGTGCGTGGTCGCGCCGACCCGCGCGACGATGGGAGCGGTCATGCGTAGCCTCCGACCGTGACGATCCGTTCGCCGATCTCGATGGCGTCGCCGAGCCGGATCCGCACCCGCTCGCCGGGCGGGCACGCGATGCGCACGCCGTCCCGCACGATGGTCATGCCGTTCGTGGAGTGCCGGTCCATCACCCAGCCTCCCGACGCCTCGGCCGCGGCCTCGAAATGCGTCTTGGACAGCGACAGCGTCTCGTCGCGCACCGCGATCACCGCGGCTCCCGCCTCGGCCGCGGGATTGCGTCCGAACAGCGTGCGGCCCGACACGGTCGCGCGCGCGCCGTCGTCCCAGACGAACAGCAGGCGGTGGCCCGGGATGCTGATCCGGGTCTCCTCGAGGTCGCCCTCGTCGTCGAGCGGCTGCATCACCGGAGTCGGTGCGGCCGGCGCGGCGGCGGCCGGCGCGACCGTCGTCTCCGGACCGGAGACCGGAGTGGGCGCGGGGGCCGGGACCGACGGGCTGATCCCCGGGACCACCGTGATCATCGCGCTCTCCGCCTCCTGCGCGACGCGCGCCGCCTGGGCGGCCGCGGAGGTCACCGTGGCATCGAGCGGATCGGTGTCGAAGGCGGGAGAGGCGGCGGAAGCCGCGGGCATGGGAGACGCGACGAGCGCGGGGGAAGCGGCGGCCGGGGAGCCCGGCGCGTGCGGAAGGGTGTGACCGGTGGGGGATCCGAACTCCGCGGGGTCGTGCTCCGCCGCCCGGGCCGCGGCCCGCGTCAGCGGTGGCCCCTGCGGCGGAGCGAACGCCTCGTCCGCCATCGGGATGAACGGCATCGCCGTCGTCACCGGTGCGGGTGCCGGCGTCGTCGCAGCGGCTCCGTCCGGCGCGACCGGCACGGCGCCGCGCGCATCGCGCACCAGCGCGCCCGCCGCACGATCGTGCCAGCCCTGGTAGCGGCCGGATCCGTCGAACAGCGGGGTGAAGTAGCCGACGATGATCGACGCGCTCAGCCCGAAGACGATGTTGCGCAGCAGCGCGCGGCCGAAGCCGATCGGCTGTTCGGTGTCGGCGCGCACCAGGTGCAGCTTCATGATGCGCATGCCGAGGGAGGCCCCTGTGCCGTGCATCCCGCTGAACACGAGGAACCACGCGAGCTGGACGAGCGCGACGATCCCGAGGCCGATCATCATCGCGGTGAGCAGCGCGGCCGGGGTGCGTGCGGAGAGCGCCGTGGCGGCCGTGATGGCGTAGCCGGCGACGAGCACGACCCCCGCGATCGCGAGGTCGATGAGGCACGCGACCGCACGGCGCGAGATCGGAGCGATCGGGCCGACCGGAATGGTGCTCATGAGGTCTCGCTCTCGGATGGGGGCTGGCGGGGTGCAGGCGTGCTCTCGATCGTGCCAGGTCGGCTCGCCCCCGCGCCAGGGCGCAGCCGGACCCGTTCGGTCGCCGCCTCGCGCAGGCTCTGCATGCCGGTCGACATCCGTGAGCCGCCGAGCAGGGAGCGCAGGCTGAGCCGCGCCACCAGCCGCCGGCGCCAGTTCGCGCTCTTGCCCATTCCCGCGACGATGTCGTCGACCTCGTGCCAGAACGCGTCCACGTCCTGCTGCGTCGGCTCCGCCGGACCGAACACCTGCGCATCGGCGTGACCGGCCAGCGTCGTGACCGCGGGCACGGTGAGGGCGGTCGCGACGGTCTGCGCCTCCTCCGACCGGGTCGCGCCGGCCGGGATCCGCGCGCCGTAGTCGACGGCACGATCGGTCAGCTCGTCCCAGCCGCCGCTGATCCGGTCGGCTGTCTGCGCGGCGGCACGTCGCTTGCGGCGGCGCGCGGCCTTCCACGCGCCGATCACGATGAACGGCGCGGCGATGATCGCGAGCACCAGCAGCACGCTGCCGCCGATCGCCAGCACCATCCCGAGGATCCCGAGCAGGTTGTTCGGGCCGTCCTGGTTGCCGCGCTGATCCGGCACGGTCGGCGGCAGGTCCACCGGCTCCTGCGGCGGGGGCGGCGGCTGCAGCACCTGCGGCTTCGGGACCACCTTCGGCTTGGTGATCTGGTCCTGCGGGACCTTGTCCTTCGGCGGGGTCGGATCGAAGGCCACCCAGCCGGCCTTGGCGAAGTTCACCTCGACCCACGCGTGCAGGTTGTCGCCGTTGGCGGCAAAGGTGCCGTTCTTGGTGGCACCCTTGTCCGGGTAGAAGCCCATGACCACCCGCGCGGGGATGCCGAGCGACCGCGCCGCGAGCGCCATCGCCACCGAGTACTGCTCGTCGTCGCCGATCATCTGCTCACCGGCGATCAGGGTCGAGATGCGCTCCTCGGTGTGCCCGGCGCGCGAGAGCGCCTCGCCCTGCAGGCCGTGGCTGAAGAAGCCCTCCTCGGAGAACTTCTTCGTCAGCGCGCGCACCTGCGCGATCGGCGTCTTCGCGTCCGCGACGGTCTGCGAGGCGAGATCGGTGAGCTTCTGCGGAGCCTCGGGCTGCTTCGGCATCGACACGGCGCCGAACGCGAGGCCCTCGAGCTGCTTGTCCGACCAGGTCTTCGGGATCGTCGTGTCGACGGTGTAGGTGTCGCCCGTGCCGAGCTTCGTGGTCGCGACGGCGGTGCTGGTCGACTCGTTGTAGAACGTGCCGCGGCGCAGCGCGTCGGCATCGGATCCGTGGAAGTCGATCCTGCTGACCTCGCCGGCATCGGGCAGCCACACGCCCTTGTAGGAATCCATCGTGAACGAGAGCGTGGCTGCGGTGCCCGTGGCGGAGGCCGACATGTTGTCGCGGATCGGGCTGAACGCGCCGGACGAGCCGACGCCTTTGTCCGAGACGTCGTAGACGACGCCGTTGTAGGCGTCCATCGTGCCGATCCGCACTCGCGCCCCGTCCGGCAGGCCCTTCACCGTGAACAGGGTGTCCTTGCGGTGGTCCTTGACGTAGCCGCGGTACGACTGCAGCGGGCTGGCGTACTGGTGCAGATCGAACGGCGGCAGCACCACGTCGCGGAACACGTGCCGCGGCTCGGCGAGCGCGGTGACGCTGGCGACACCCGTGCCGGCGAGTCCGGCGACGACGAGCACCGCCGCACCGGCGAGGATCCGCCGGCGCAGCAGGGCCGTGGAGCGGGACCCGTCCGCCGCGTTCACCGAGACGGCCGCGTTCGCGGAGCCGCCGAGACCCCGCAGCGCCAGCCAGCCTGCCGTCACGAGCGCGAACACCACGCCCTGCACGAGGGGGGCGGCGGGATCCGGCACGCCCATCGCGATCACCAGCATGAGGTGCGCGCCGGCGGGGATCAGCGCCCACGCCACCTGTCGCAGGCGCAGGGCGAGGGCGGCGGCCGTCACGGTCGCGACCAGCGTGGCGAGGAACGGCACCAGCCCGTAGCCGTCGCCGACCGCGACCGGCGCGACCGTCGTGAGCATGGCCTTCCAGCTCGTGACCGCACCGGTCGCGAGCGCGCCGAAGGTCTCGCCAGAGGGGACGACTCCGAAGATCACGGTCTGCGGCAGCGCCAGCGCACCGCCGAACAGGAAGTAGGCGACCACGGTCAGCCCCGCGGTCGGCAGGATCCCCCAGCCGCGCCACGCGCACAGCAGCGCGATCCCGAGGCCGAGCAGCAGAGCACCGACCGCACCGGGAAGGTACGACGGCCCGGCGAACGAGGGCCACCAGCCGACGATGCCCACCCCGATCAGCAGGGCGACGGCGGCGAGGTCGATGAGCGTGCGGCGCACGCCGAGCGGAGTGCGGACCGTGCGGGCGGGGGCGGTCATGCGAGCACCTTCCCGAGCGCGAGCGGCAGCTGCTCGAGCGCGCCGACCGTGATCACGTCGGCGTCGCCGATGCGGCGGAGCGCCGGCATCGCCCCGAGGTGCGCGACGATCGCCAGCACGCGGGATCCGAACGGCAGCCGGGCGCACGCCGTGCGCAGCTCTTCCGGGGTGGTGCGGCTGCCGCAGACGAGCACGACGACGCTGGACAGCGGCATGTGCGCGGCCACGTTCCCGGCGAGCAACGACAGCCCGCCGTCCTTGGCCCGGCCGCTCTCCACGCCGGCGAGGGAGTCGAGCAGCTGCTTGCCGGTGGTCGCGGGCAGAGAGCGGCCCTGCACGCGCAGCTCGACGTGCTGCGAGTCGCGGATCGCGCGCAGGCCGACGGATCCGGCGAGCGAGATCCCCAGTTCGAACTCGTCGTCGCTGAGGTAGTCGGCGCTCGAGCGGCTCAGCCCGATCACGAAATGCGAGCGCCGCGTCTCCTCGTACTGGCGCACCATGAGCACGCCGGTGCGCGCCGAGGATCTCCAGTGCACCCGGCGCAGGTCGTCGCCGGGCTGGTACTCGTTCAGCGCGTGGAACGAGACGTCGTCGCGAGACAGGTCGGCCGCGGGGAGGCCATCCAGGTCGCGCAGGAAGCCGAGCGACTGGCCGTCGAAGACGATGGTGCGCGGGTGCACGAACAGGTCGATCGGCTCGTCCCGGCGATGCGCGCGTTCGAACAGCCCGAGCGGATCGCCGCGCACCACGCTGACCGGACCGACCGAGACCACGCCGCGACGGTGGGTCGGGATCGCGAACAGCTCCTCCGCCTCCTCCCCCGGGGCGAGACGCTTGATGCCGAACTCGCCGCGTCCGGCGCCGACCGGCAGCACGACGCGGGAGGGCAGGATCGCCCTGCTGCCGCGGTTCGCGAGGGTCAGGGCGCCCACCGCGCGTTCGCCGACGACGACCCGGGTGCGGGCGAGGTCCAGGCGCACGTCGTAGGCGGTGCGTCCGATCAGGAACAGCGCGCACAGCGCGAGCAGGATCAGCAGCACCAGGGCGACCACCGCCAGCTCGACCCAGCCCAGCGGCAGCGCGATCAGGAGCGTGCCGACCGCCACCGCGAGCAGCACCCAGGCCAGCGGCCGCACGGCCGAGGCGATCAGGCGCAGCCGCACGCCGATGCGCGCGAGCACCAGCGCGGCGATGTCGCGCCAGCCGGCCTCGCGCTCGGATCCGGGGATCCGCGCGGGTGCGGTCGTGGTGGTGGTCATGCGGGGCGTCTCTCTGTATTGGTCCCTGAGCCTGCGCTCAGGCCGCGGTGCGGGCCTGCGGGGCCGGGACCTGTTCGGCGACGCGGGCGAGAACGGTCTCGGCGGTGGTGCCGGCGAACTCGGCCTCGGGGTCCAGCAGCAGGCGGTGCATCCACACCGGGCGCGCGAGTGCCTTCACATCGTCGGGCAGCACGTAGTGCCGGCCCTGCGCCGCCGCCCACACCTTCGCGATGCGGACCATCGCGAGGGCGCCGCGCACCGAGACGCCGAGGCGAATGGCCGGGTCGGCGCGAGTGGCCTGGACGAGCTCGGCGATGTAGCGCAGCACGGCGGGCTCGACGTGTGCGGCGGCCGCGAGGTCGGCCATGTCGGCGACCGCGCTCGTGGTGATCATCGGGGTGAGCTTCGCCGACGGGTTGCGCTCGGCGGCACCGGCGAGGATGGCCGCAGTGACATCGAGGTCGGGGTAGCCGATCGACGTCTTGATCAGGAACCGGTCCAGCTGCGCCTCGGGCAGCTTGTAGGTGCCCGCCTGCTCGATCGGGTTCTGCGTGGCGATCACGAGGAACGGGCGGCCCGCCTCGTGGGCTGTGCCGTCGACGGTCACCCGCGACTCCTCCATGACCTCGAGCAGCGCGGACTGCGTCTTCGGCGAGGCGCGGTTGATCTCGTCCGCGAGCACGATCGACGCGAACACCGGTCCCTTGTGGAACTCGAACGTGTGCGTGTTCTGGTCGTAGATCGTCACGCCCGTCACGTCCGAGGGGAGCAGGTCGGGGGTGAACTGGATCCGCGTGCTCGTACCCTGCACGGTCGCGGCGAGCGCCTTCGCGAGGCTCGTCTTGCCGGTGCCGGGCGCGTCCTCCAGGAGCACGTGCCCCTCGGCGAGCATCGACGCCAGCACGAGGCCGACCACATCGCGCTTGCCCTGCACCGCACGGTCGACGTTGTCGACGAGGCGGGTGAAGGTGCCCTGGAACCAGGCGGCCTGTTCGGGGGTCATCGTCATTTCGGTTGTTCCTCAGTTCTCAGGTCTTGTCAGCGTCTCGGGCCACGGGATGACCGTGGCTAGGGTCTGGGCCAGAAGTTCTTCTCCGTGTCGACAGAACCTCCCCAGCCGGCGATGTCGATCCAGACGTTCACACCGTCGCGGCCCTGCCAGCAGGAGATCTGCACGGATCCGTCGCCGTTGAAGTTGACCGAGTTCCCCGAGCTGAATCCACCCGGCCGCGCGTCCGAGGCGCAGGTCACCTGGTGGCTGCCGATGTTCAGGTTGCGGAAGTTCACGACGAACAGCCGGCAGCCGTTCACGCAGTTGGTACCTGCGGACGCGCCCTCGGTGACCCACACGCGCGGTGCGGGAGGGGCGCTTGTCGTCGCCGACCTCGAGACCACGTTCGACCATTGCTGGGCGCTGTCCATGGCCTTGACCTGGATCGAGTGGGTCTGCGAGTATCCGTTGCCGACCGTGGTCGTCCCGCTCGGTCCGACGTTCTGCCACCCGCCGCCGTCGACCCTGATCTGCATCACCTGGATCGGCCGGCCGTTGGGCGCCGGCGCCGACCAGCCGAGAGTCACGCTCTGGCCGTTGTTGGTCGCCGAGGCGCCCGGATCCCGCACCGGCCCGTACGGGGCGAGCCCGGCCTTCGAGCCCGCCGCGCCCGGCTGCGATTCCTGCCCGCCCACGACGGAATAGGCGCGGACGGAGACCGTGTACGTGTTGTTGTTCGTGGCGGGGATGTTGTGCCCGTCCCAGCTGCGGCCCCAGCCGCCGCCGGTCGAGTACTCGTAGTGGATCTCGCTCCCGCTGGCGCCGTTGCCGCCGGCCAGCGAGTAGTCCACCCAGATGTTGTTGTTCTCCTCGCGCGACTGCGTGATGGTCACCGCGCCCGGCTGCCCGAACGCGCGCCGCGCGTTGGACGCGCCGGACCACGCCCCGGCACCGGCCTTGTTGTTGCCGCGCACCTGGAACGTGTAGTCCGACGTGGAGTTGCCAACGGTCACGTTCTGGCTGAGGGTCGTGCCGGCGATCCCCGTGATCGTGCGCACCACCGATCCGCCCTGCAGCACCTGCAGGTCGTAGCTCGAGATCGCGTCGCCGTTCTGTCCGGCGGCGGTCCAGGTCACGGACATCTGCGATTGCGATCCCACCGACGGCGCGCTCTGCGCGTTCGGTGTGCCGGGCGCGGTCGGCGGGCCCGCCGGGATCTCCGAGGCCGACCAGCCGCTCCAGCTGGAGGGCTCAGGCGCGCGGTTCACGGCCTGCACGCGCACCTGGTAGTTCGCGCCGTTCTCCAGCCCGTCCCACTTCAGCGAGTTGCCGGTGACGCCGGTCTTCTGCGCGACCCCGCTCGGCGGTGCGGGCGAGATCTCCAGGTTGTAGGAGGTCACCGGAGACCCCGGGGTGGTCGGCGTCGTCCACGCGACGTTCAGCGACTTGTCGCCGAACTTCAGGGTCGGCGGGTTCGGGGTGTCCGGGCGGGCGTCGGGCCGCGCGACCGCGGAGGCCGGCGACGGCTTGCCCTCGCCCACGCGGTTGGTCGCGGTGACGGTGAAGGTGTATTCCACGTTGTTGGTCAGCCCGTCCAGGGTGCACGTGGTGGACGCGCACTGCTTGGAATAGCTGCCGCCGCTGGCCGCGCGCACGGTGTACCCGGTGATCTCCGCGCCGTTGTTCGACGGCGGTGCCCAGTTCAGCACGACGGTGCGATCCTGCACGCTGGTCACCTGCGGCGAGCCCGGCGCGTCGGGCACGCCCTGCACGGTCACGATGATGCGCCCGTCGACCTGACGGTCGGGATCCTTCGTCGCATCCTGGATCCGATAGCTCGCGACCACCTGGCCGATGAAGTCGGCGGCCGGGGTGATCACGACCTTGTCGCCCTGCACTGCGGCGTTCGCCGAGCCGGTCTGCACGTCCACCGACATGATCTTCAACGGCTTGTCCGGGAACGGGTTCACGTCGTTCTCGAGCACGGGGATCGTGACCGGCTTGCCCTGATCGGCCTGCGGCACCGTGTCGGTGTTCGCGACCGCGACCGGACGGGTGGAGGCGGCGACGGTGACCGCGATCGTGCCCTCGACCGGCGGCGTCTTGCCGTCGGTGACCGTCACCTTCACGGTCCCGGCGGTGCCCTTGGGCGTCGTCGAGTCGGCGGAGACCTTGAGAGTCGTGCCGTCGAGCTCGGCCTTCATGCCGTCGCCCGGCCGGCCGGAGAGCGCGAACGTGAGCTTCTTCGCGTCGCCCGGATCCGGATCCTTCGCGAGCGCGGAGAGCTCGACCGCCTGCGCGGGCTCACCGGGCGCGACCGACACCTGCGCGTTGGTGAAGGTGGGCGGCTGGTTGTCCGGCGGGAGCACCGTGATCGGGATGCTCAGCGTGGCCTTGCGCCCCTTCGGGTCGTCGGGGCCGGTGCCGTCGGTGACCTCGAAGGTGAGCGCGTCGTCGCCGAAGTAGCCCTGCTTGGCGGTGTAGACGAGGGTGTGCTCGTCCTTGATGAGCGAGGCCCCGTTGCCATTCACGGCGCTGACCTTGTCGGCCTGCGTGATCCGCACCTGCCCGCCGCCGGCGACCGTGACGTACTGCGAGAGCGGCAGCTCCTTGGTCTCGCCGCTCTTCACCTCGACCGGCTTGGTGGAGGTAAGGGTCGGGGCGAGGTCGCTCAGCGCGGGGACGAAGATGAACGCGGAAGCGCTCTGCTTGTCCTGGTCGGTGATCGTGTACCGGATGAGCTGGCGCTGATCGGTGACCGTCACCTGCACCGTGCGGTTCGGCAGCACCTTGGCGCCCGGATCGTCGACGCTGAGCTGCAGGTCGTCGACCGTGCCGTCCGGATCCTCGTCGTTGTCGAGCACCGGGACCTCCACCTGGAGGGAGTCGCCCTTCACGTCGGAGGCCTGGATCCTGTCGTCTCGCGCGATCGGCGGCACCAGCGGCACATCCTCGGCGACCGTGATCTGCACCGGCGCCGTGGCCGTCGCGCCGTGCGAGTCGAAGACCGTGTAGCCGACGGAGGTCTGCACGGGATGGTTCGGCGCGGTGATCAGCACCCGGTCGCCGGAGACCTTCGCGCTCAGCCCGTCGACGCCGGACGGCAGCTCGAGGCCGTTCTTGACCAGCCCGATGACGTCGCCGTCGGGATCGGAGTCGTTGGCGAGCACGGCGACGGCGACCGTGCGGCCCGGACGCATCACGACCGCGTCCTTCACCGCGTACGGCGCCTGGTTGATGTTGGTGCCCGGCGCGATCCCGACGCGCACCGTCGCGGTCGCCTCCTTGCCGAGCCGGTCGCGCACCTTGTACGTGAACGAGTCGACGCCGCTCGCGTTGTCGAACGCCTCGTACGTGAGGTAGTTCGCGCCGACCTCGGTGACCTGGCCCTGCTTGGGGGCCGAGTCCAGGCCGACGAGCTCGACCGAGTCGCCTTCGGCGTCGAGGCCGTCCAGCGGCACCGCGACACGCACGCTGGTGCCGCTCAGCGCGCGCACGGTCAGATCGTGCGGCCGGGGCGCAGTGTTCGTCTTCTCGTCGACGGGGAGGATCTGGATCGTGATGTAGCCGGCGGCCTTCTGCCCGTTCGAGTCCACGGCCTCGTAGGTCGCGTAGACCGTGCGCGGCGTGGATCCGGCGCGGAAGCGGACCACGTCCTGCGAGACGAACGCCTCGCCGTACTTGGGGTCGACCAGGGGCTCGATGAGGTTCGGCGACACGTGCAGCATCGTGCCCGGCGCGTGCTTGTCGTTCGCGAGGACCGGGATCGTCACGACATCGCCGGCGCGCACCACGGCGGTGTCGTCGTTCGCGACCGGCGGCTCGAGCTTGGCGGGGGCGGGGATCGGGATGACGATCACGTCGCCGTCCGCGGTCTTGGATCCGTTCGAGATCCGATAGCTGATCCTGGCGGGCTTGTCGAGGTTGCCCTGATCCGTGATCCGCAGCGTCTCATGGTTCAGCACCGACACGGCGATGCCGCTGTGCGGAGGCACCGTGACGGACTGCACGACGAGGATCCCGCCGCCCGGGTCGATGTCGTTGTTCAGCACGCCGACGAGCGTGTCGCCGCCCGTGGGCAGCAGAGCGACGTCGCGCACGGCGATAGGCGGTGCTGCCTCGGCGGTCTTGTCCAGCACGTCGACGCGGACCAGTCCCGGCACGGCGTTCGGGCCGGCGCTGGCCAGGTACTGCACGTAATAGACGCCGGGCGACGCCGCCTGGAACGTGAACGTGCCTTCGCCGAAGTTCGGGACGATCGTGGCGCCGGGCGTCTCGTCGACGCGGGCGAGGCGCAGCTGCTCCTTGCCGGAGCTGGAGTCGTTCAGGAGCGGAGCGACGGTGACCTGCTCGCCCGCGCGGGTCACCGCGTGGTCGGCGTTCGTGATCGGCTGGGTGGTTCCGGCCGGTCGCACGTCCAGCCGGATGGTGCCGGTGGTGATCTCGCCGAGCGCGTCGGAGACCACGATCTTGATCTCCTTGCGCCCGGGCAGGCTCGCCACCGCGTGATAGCTCAGCTGTCCGTCGGGGGTGAAGTCGACCTGGTCGCCGGGGGCCGGGATCACGTCCTTCAGGTACAGGTCATCGCCGTCCGGATCCAGCCAGTCCGGCAGCGCGTTGTACTTCACGGTGCCGCCGGTCTCGATGAGCAGCCCCGGCACGCGCTGCTGCTTCGGCGCGGAGTTCACGCTCCAGTCGTGCACGGTGACGGTCGCGTTCGCCGTGGCCGTGCCGCCGCGGCCGTCGTCGGCCTGGTACTGGAAGGTGGCGGATCCGGTCGCCTTGTCGGGCACCGCGATCTGCAGCGCCCCGCCGTTGTTGATCGGCTGCACGTCGCCGATCGACGGCTGCGCCTGCGTGAGCGAGGCGACCAGCACGTCGCCGTCGGCATCGGTGTCGTTGTCGAGCACGGGCAGCATCGTGGTGCGGCCAGGGCGCACGCCGAAGTTGTCGTCGCGGGCGACCGGCGGGGTGTTCTCGGGGGTGCGCTTGGGCAGCGTGGTCTGCACCTGGTCGTCGGTGGTCTGATCCTGCTGCTGGGTGTCGCCCTCCGGCGGGACGATGTCCTGCCAGTTGTCCACGCGCTGCAGGTTGTCGGTGGCCAGCCAGGCGGCGCCGCTCGCGGTGTCATTCAGCACCACGACGTCGCGGTTCACCCGGAACACGAGCGACGTGCTGCTCTCGGCCCCGTCGATCGTACTCTTCAGATCGTGGGAGGTTCCCACGCAGTCGCGGATGAACTTCGCGGATCCGCCCCACGCGCCGTACGTGCACCCGCTCATGAACACGGGCGCCGCCGGCGCTCCGGCGCCGCCGGCCTGCTGCACGGTGGGCGCGGAGCCGTCCAGCGGCACCGAGACCAGGGCGTCAGCGGTCGAGATCGCGACGGCGGTGTTGTCATCGGACGGCTGCTGCAGCACCGCCGCGTCGAGGTTCTTCAGCTCCCCGCCCGCGAGCTCGGTGCGGTGCCCGGCCGCGTACACGGCCTTCGCCTGCGCGTCGAGCACGACCGGAGTGGATCCGACGACCGTGATGGTCGGCTTCGCCTCGGGCGCGAGGTCGATCCCCTCCGTCGATGACGGCTGCGGGTCGCCCTGCGCGTCGACGCGCACGGTGACGATCGAGCGCTGCTTGGCCGAGACCGCGTAGACCGTGCCGTCGCGGCCGACCGTCACATCCGCGTCCGGGCCGAGCGTGGCGGACGGCTTGATGCTCGCGGCCTTGAAGCCGCTCAAGCCCGACGCCGGAAGGATCCAGAGCTTGCCGTCCTTCGGCTCCAGGATCGCGACGGTGGTGCCGCCCAGCGCCGACTTCGCGCCGCCCGGAACGGTGACGGCATCGCCCATCACGACGCGCGCGGGATCGATCGCGGTGAGGGTGGACGAGGTGCGGTCGGTCACCAGCACCGTGCCGCCGGCCTGCAGCACGTCGTAGTTCTCGCCCGCGGCGCGGAGCCCGCCGTCGAGCACGTGCGACTCGTTGTTGAAGTGCCCGACGAGCAGGCTCGAGGTCTTCGTCAGCCAGACGCCGCCGTCATGCAGGTCGACCTCGGCGGTGGGGTTGCCCTGGTAGGCGAGCGCCATGCCGGTGAGGGCGACGGCGCCGATCGTCACGCCGGCCACGGAGGCGAGGGTCTTCGGACGCAACCGCAACCATGCGAACGTCTTGACCACGAATTTCCCCCCGGATGCAACGACCAGCCATCCCATGACGAACACTCAGGGGACTTTAAGAGTGTAAGCCGCGATCCTGAGCGCCCACGATGGGGAGAACTACCCGTCGGCGCCGCGCGAGCACGCGACCGGTCCTGTTACGCGTACCGCGGCGGGACCCAGAGCAGCTGCGCGGCGACGAGCCCGCGGTCGCGGCTGACGATCTGCGCACGTCCCGGAATGGAAGGGATCGCCTTGACCTTGCCGATCAGCTGGCCCTCCTCCGGGCTGCCGCTGAGCAGGATCCCGGTCGCACCGAGGTCGGTCATGCGCTGGATGATCGGATCGTACGACGCGCGACTCGCGCCACCGGTGCGGCGGGTGAGGATCACGTGCAGCCCCAGATCCGCCGCCTGTGCCAGCAGCGGGGCGAGCACCGAGATCGGGTTGCCCTGCGAGGTCGCGACGAGGTCGTAGTCATCGATGAGCACGAAGCCCTCCGCGCCCGTCCACCAGGAGCGGGTGCGCAGCTGCTCGGGCGTGACATCCGGCCCGGGGATGCGGCTGCGGAAGAACGCCGCCAGCTCGCCCATGCCGCCCTCGGCCAGCTCATGCGAGGTGAGGTAGGCGCCGAGGTACTCCTGCGGGATCTCGCCGAGCAGGGCACGCCGGTAGTCGACGGCGAAGATCTTGGCCTCGTTCGGGCCGTAGAGCCGCATGATCTCGTGCACGGCGCCGCGCAGCATGGACGACTTGCCGGAGTCGGCGTCGCCGTACAGGTACAAAAGCGGCTCAGCGAGCGGGTCGATCGAGAACGGCGCGAGGCTGGCCTCGTCGATGCCGAGCAGCATCTCACGCGGCTCGGTCCCGCCGCCCGCGGCCGCGGCGAGTGCGCGCAGCTCGTCGTGCGTGATCCGATCCGGCAGCAGCCGCAGCTTGGGGCCGGCGGGCCCCTGCCAGGCCGCGCCCACCCGGCGCATCAGGTCGTCGACGCCGTCGGCGAGCGAGGCGGCGTCCTCCACCCCGTCGATGCGGGGCAGCGCGGTGAGCATCTGCAGGCCGCGCGGGTTCAGACCGCGGCCGGGCATCGACGTCACGTTCGCGGCGGCCTTGCGGTCGACCTCGGAGTCGGTGGCCTCGCCCAGGCGTAGCTCGATCCTGGTGCCGATCAGATCCTTCACATTGGAGCGCACCTCCATCCAGCGCGAGGCGGTGAGGATCACGTGCACGCCGTAGGTGAGACCGCGCGCGGCGATCGCCTGGATCTGCGCCTCGAGGTTCTCGAACTCGGCGCGCAGCGTGCCCCAGCCGTCCACGACGAGGAAGATGTCGCCGTACCCGTCGTCGACGGATCCCTCCGCCCTGCGCCGCCGGTAGGTGTCGATCGAGTCGATCCCGTTCTGTCGGAAGTAGACCTCGCGCGCGTTCAGCAGCGAGGTGATCTCGCTCACGGTGCGGCGCACCACGTCGGGTTCGGAGCGGGTGGCGAGGCCGCTCAGATGCGCGAAGCCCTGCATGCCGGCGAAGCTGCCACCGCCGAAGTCGATCACGAAGAACTGCACCTCGCGCGGCGTGTGGGTGAGGGCGAGGGCGGCGACCGCCGTGCGGGCGAGGGTGCTCTTGCCGCTCAGCGGCGCACCCACGATCGCCATGTGCCCGGCGGCGCCGGCGAGCGAGACGACCAGGTTCTCGCGGCGCTGCTCGAGCGGCACGTCGACGATCCCGAGCGGCACCGTGAGTCCGCCGACCGCCCGCCAGCGCGACGAGACCAGGCCGAGCTGCGGATCCTCGACGAGGTCGCCGAACAGGTCGCCGAGCGTCGGCGGCACCTCGAGCGGGGGCAGCCACACCCGGTGCGCCTCGGGGCCGCGTCCGCTCATCCGGTCGACGGCGAGCTCGAACGTGTTGCGCTTCTCCTCGGGCTCGGCCGGCAGCGCCTGCTCGGCGGGCGCCTCGTCCGGCTGCTCGCGGATCCGCACGGGAGCGGCGGTGAACAGCTCGACGGCCGCGTCCTGATCGCCCTGACGCGCGCCGCTCGTCGCGCGGCGGCGGCGCGGCGGGGTGCCCGAGACGTAGGCGGCGCGGAACTGCGTCATGGTCTCGGTGTCGCTCTTGAGGAACCCGACGCCCGGCTCGGGCGGCAGGTGGTAGGCGTCCGGCACGCCGAGCACGGCGCGCGACTCGGACGCGGAGAAGGTGCGCAGACCGATCCGGTACGACAGGTAGGTGTCGAGCCCGCGCAGCTTGCCCTCCTCCAGGCGCTGCGACGCGAGCAGCAGGTGCACCTGAAGGGAACGGCCGACGCGGCCGATGTTGACGAAGCTCTCCACGAACTCGGGCTTCGCGGCCAGCAGCTCGCTGAACTCGTCGGCGACGATGAGCAGTGCGGGCAGCGGCTCCAGATCGGTGCGACCGCCGCGGCGGGCCTTCTCGTAGTCGGAGACGTTGGCGAAGTTGCCGGCGGCGCGCAGCAGCTCCTGACGGCGCACGACCTCGCCCTGCAGCGCATCCTGGAACCGGTCCACAAGAGCGAGCTCGCTGCCCAGGTTCGTGATGATCGCGGACACGTGCGGCATGCCGGCCATGCCCGCGAACGTCGCACCGCCCTTGAAGTCGACGAGCACGAAGTTCAGCTGCTCCGGCGAGTGCGTGAGCGTGAGGGCGAGCACGAGCGTGCGCAGCACCTCGGACTTGCCGGATCCGGTCGCGCCGATGATGAGACCGTGCGGCCCCATGCCGAGCTGCGCCGACTCCTTGATGTCGAGGATCAGCGGCGAGCCGTCCTCGGCCTGGCCGATCGGCACGCGCAGTCGGTCGCGCTCGAGCCGCGGCGCCCAGGCCGTGTCGAAGTCGATGTCGCGCACGTCGGGCAGCCCGAGCAGGTCGACCAGCTCTGCCTGTCCGCGGATCACCGAGGTGTCGGCCGTCGAAGAGAGCGCGGTGGGCTGTGCGGAGATGAGCCGACGGGCCGTGGCCTCCGCCTCGACGATCGTGATGGCGTCGACATGGAACGGCTGCGCCGACACCTGGCGGCTCACGAGCTCGGCCGCACCGGGCTGCGTCGCCGAGAGCGCGACCCGCAGCGTGGTGTCGTCCTCGAGCTCGCCCCAGCGCGCGGGCAGGTCGATCACCGTGATGCCCGAGACGCCGTCGACCAGAGTCGATGCCTGCACGCCGTCGGTGAGCACCACGATGTGCGGCAGCTGCGCGGATCCGCCGGCACGGGAGAACCGCGGGCGCTCGCGGATCTCGACGGGGAGCAGCTCCTCGAGGTCGCTCAGCCGCGATCCGATCATGCGGGCGGGGCCGAGCGCGTCACGCCCGGTGCGGGAGTGCGTGTGCGGCAGCCACTTCGCCCACTCCCACTGCGGCAGCGCGGCCTGATCCGCCGCGATCACGATCTGCACGTTCTCCGGATCGTGCATGGTCGCGATGTGCAGCAGCATCGCGCGGGCGAGGCTCCGCGCGGCGTCCTCGTCGCCGGTCACCTCGACGCGGGCGTAATCGCGCAGCGAGACGCCGAGCGGCAGCTGGGTCTGGGTCGAGTGCGCAAGCATGAACCGGTGCGCGGCGGAGGCGGCGACCGGATCGAGCTGTGCGAGCGGCGGCAGCTCTGGCGCCTCCAGCGTGATGCAGAGCGGCTGGTCGCTGAGTCCGACGCGCACCGAGAGGAAGTCGGGATCCGCAGGCGATCGCTCGCCGATGCGGGTGCGCTCCTCGGCGACGTACGGCAGGGCGGCCGGCGCGGGCAGCTGCCAGTTCGCGGCCCGACGCTGCTGGCGTGCGGCGACGCGGACGGATTCACGGAGGTCAGTGAGATAGGCGAGGTATTCCCGGCGCGCGGCCAGGGTCGCGGACTGCCGCTGCGAGCGCTGACGCCAGCCGTTCACGAGCACGAACCCGAGCGACGAGACCAGCACCATGCCGCCGATGAGGAAGCCGCCCGGCCCGCGGTTGGTCATGCCGACCATGACGACGGCGCCGACGCTGCCGAGCATCGGCAGCATCGAGGTGAGCAGGCTGGACCCGCCGTCGCTGGGCTGCAGCTCCGGCGGCGGCTGCACGGTGAGCTTGCCCGTGGGGACCCGCGGTGGTGCCAGTCGCGGACCCGTCATGCGTTCTCGCCTCTCTCGTCGTAGCCGGTCGGCAGCAGCAGGCTGACCGTGAACACCCGGTCGCCGACGCGCACGCGGTCGCCGTCGTCGAGCAGCGTGCGGGCGCCCGGGGCGAGCTCGGCACGGCGACCGTCGTCCGCGAAGATGCCGGATCCGTTCGTGGATCCGAGATCCGTGGCCCAGGTGCGTCCGCGGGAGTGCTCCAGCCGCAGGTGGGTCTTGGAGACGGTGCTGTCCGGATCGTCGACCGACACGAGCTGATCGCCCGGCTCGGAGGGCGCGGGACGGCGGCCCATGTTGACCGTGGCGGGCAGGTCGATGCGGACCCGCTGCCCGGTGTCGAAGCTGAGCAGCAGTGCCGCGCCTCCGGTGGAGGAAGGCGCTGCGGCCGGGGCGACGGGAGCCGAGACGGGCGTGGCCGGCGCTGCTGGCGCGGGTGTGACCGGTGCTGCCATAGGGGCGGGGGCGGGAGGTGCGGGCGCGGAGGAGGCCGGCGGAATCGGCGCCGGGGCGGGCGCGACGGGCAGTGCCGGGGCGGGCGCGGACCCCATCGTCGGGACGACGGGCGCCTCGTCGTCATCGACCGCAGGCCGGACCGAGGTGCTGAACACCAGGGGCGGCGCGACCGAGGAGACGGCGGCGGAGACGGCCACGGCCGACCCCCGGCGCGGCACAGCGACCACGACCGTGCCGGCCGCGCGATCCGCCCACGACCGGCGCCGCGCGCCGGAGTCCCAGGCGCTCGACGCCACCACGATCCAGGATCCGATCCCGACGAGGAAGCCGGCTCCGGTCACGAGCGCGCGCACGAACGCCCGTCCGGTGCCCGGCGAGAACGGCGCATCGCCGCGCGCGGCGCGCAGCCGCAGCATCAGGTTGCCGGGCGTCGCGCCCGTGCGGGCGAGGGCGACACAGAAGCCGATCGCGAGCTGCAGGGCGACCACGACCATCAGGATCGCGCTGCGCGTGCCGACGAGCACGCCCGCCGCGACGATGCCGATGAGCACCGCGTCGATCGTGAACGCGACCAGACGCGCACTGGTCGACGCGGGGCCTCCGGCGAACGCCGCGCCGAGCACGCCGCCCCCTGAGACACTCCCCCCGGTCCCTGAGGCTCTCGCAGGGCTTGCCGGGCTCGAAGGGCTCGCGGGACCTGAGGGGACAGCGGTGACGAGCACCGGCGCGACCGCCGCGGGTCCGACCGGAGCCGGCGCGGAGAACGGCGCGGGGATGCTCGATCCGCGGGGCGCGGGTGCAGCGGGCACCGGCGCGGCCGCCGGCTGCGTCGACGCGGTCGCACGCTCATCCCGCCGCCGACGACGGGACGGAGCAGGGGCGCCGGGATCGATCACCGCATGCGGATCCGGAACGCCGGACGCTCCGCCGGACGTGCCAGGCCCCCCGGGATAGGCACCGTTTCCACTCACGCTGCCATCATTCCACGCAACAGGGTGAGCACATCGGCGTAGAGCAGCGCCGCCGGCAGCGCCAGCGCGACCGCGAGGCCCTCGACGACGTCGGCCACGCGAGACAGCACTAGCGAGCTCGCACCCCGCGACACCGGGCGTGTCACGGCGACGGCGATCACCGCCGCCACGAACAGTCCTGCGGCGGCGAGCAGCATCCCGTCGGCGCCCAGCGTGCGCACCCATGGGATCAGGGCCGCGCCCTGCACGGCGCCGGCGGTGAGACCGGCGACCGCGACCACCAGCACCACGACGGCGGCGGCGCGGGGAACCCAGCGCAGCAGCCGGGAGGTGGTGTGCCGCGGGATCAGCAGCAGGGCCAGCACCGTGCACACCAGGAGCGCGATCCCGCCGGAGAGGACGAACGGATCCTCCCCCCACGGACGCTGCACGGCGAACGGCGCGAACACCGCGGCCGCGACCCCGAGCAGCACGGTGCCCGCGGCGAGCCGGGCGGAGGAGTCATCGACGACGTCGCGCACGCTCTGCACGCGCACCTCGGTGACGGGTTCCGGGATCGTGCCGCGCACGGTCCACCGGCTGCTCATGAAGTGCTCGTAGTCGATGAACGCCCCCTCGGGCAGGTTCACCAGGGCGCTGGGCAGCGCCTTGACCAGCAGCGGGACCAGCCCGAGGCAGATCGCGGCCGCGTCGGCGGCGCCCCAGTGCACGAGCAGAGTGAAGCCCCACACCGCGCCGAACGCGACGAGCAGGATCGCGACGGTTCCCGCCGCCGCGCGGATCCGCCGGGTCGGGGTGAGCAGCGCGATCAGCGCCGCCGTCACGGCCGCGGCGAGCAGACCCGTGGCCACCGAGAGCTGGGTTGCCGCCTCCAGGGATCCCGGGATCATCAGCGCCCCGGCGGCGAACGACAGGGCGGCCGGTGCGAGCGCGCCCCGCAGCGCGAGGACGCCCGCCGATCCCGCGCCCCGCGCCCAGACGGCGGCTGTGATCACTGCACCGGCGGCCGCGATCACCGCGATCGCGAGCCGGATCCAGGGCTCGGCCGGGGTCGTCCCGGCGACGGCCGCGAGCAGCAGCAGCGCCGTGACTGCGAGCAGCAGCCAGCGCGAACCGTGATCGGCGCGGTCGGACCCTTCGGCGCGCGAGCGCTTCCGCTCCGGGGCCGTCACCGGCGCGGACAGATCGACCAGCGTGTACAGGCCTCCCTCGACGAGATCCTCGCCGGCCGTCGCCGCGTCGACCTCGTACCCGAGCGGATCGAGCACCACGAACCGCGTCGGGATCTGCCCTGCCGCGGAGCCCGCCGACGGGCCGAGCACCGTCTCGACGAGGCGCGCGGAGGCGAGCACGTCGGCGAGCGGATCGCCGAGGGGCAGCGCGAGATCCACCCGCGCCCGCTCCCCCGTCAGCACGATCCGCCGACGTTCGATCACTCCTCCGGCCACCACTGCACCCTATCCGGCCTGCTCGTACGGCCTGCGGGCTCCTGAACTCGGAGCCCCGGAAAGCATCACTCCGAGGCGTCGTCGCGCGAGCCGGCGCGAGCGCCCTTCGCGCGGGCGATGGGCTCGTCGTCGTCTTCCAGGTGCTCCGCGATGGGGCCGTCTGCACCGCCGCGGCGCTGCTTCTTCTCCTCGGAGCCGGAGCCGCCCTGCCCGCCGACCATGCCGCCGCCGGAACGGGATCCCATCCCGGTCGCACCCGGCTGCGCAGCCCCGGCGCCGCCGGCGCCGCTCACACCACCCGTGCCGCCGCCGAGCAGGCCGCCGGAGGTCAGGCCGGACAGGCCGCGCCCGCCCAGGCCGGAGAGGCCGCCACGCGCGCCGAACGCGAGCGCCGCCGCCCCGCCCCCGCCGATCGCGCCGCCGAGCAGACCGCCCGGCACCGTGCCGCCGGCGCTTCCGCCCGGCAGGGTTCCGTGTCCAGGAACTCCGCCGCCGGGGACGTGTCCGTTCAGATTCGGGTCGTCGATCGTCGGCCGGTCGCCGGGGAACGGACCGGGACCGCCGGGGTAGGTTCCGCCCGGAGGATAGGCCGGGCCGCCGATGAGCCCACCGCCGCCACCGCCGCCGGGGACGGAGCCGGCACCGCCCGGGTAGCCGCCGGAGACGGACCCGGGGTAGCTTCCGCCGGTTCCGCCGGGGTAGCTTCCGCCCGGGAACGCCATCGGGCCGCCCGACGCGGGAGCGCCTCCCGGCGGGGTCTGCTCGTCGCCGGCCATCTCGGCCCGCGCCTTCGCGATCTTCTGCGTCGGATCCACCATCGCCGTCCGCACGGACTCGACCGTCTTCTGCGCCTGCTCATCGCGCTGCCCCGCGAGGAGGTTCGAGATCGCGGAGAGCGCGGTGTTCGCCGGGAGGGGGCCGAGCCCGGGATAGGTGACCGTCCCGCCGGCCTTCACCGCGTTGACCCAGAACGGGGGGACGGCGTCGCTGGGCAGCTCTGTCCCGGAGACTGTCGCCCGGCGTGACGTGTTCGCCGTGTCGATCGCCCCGACGATGACCCCGACCAGCTTCTCGATCCGGGCGAACTCGGTGCGCATCTGGGTGACGTGCGCCCGCGCGGCGTCTCCCGCCTCGCCCTGCCAGGCCGCGTCCGACTCGACCAGCGCCTTCAGCGCCGTGTCCAGAGATCCCAGCGACAGCTGCAGCGACATCGCCTCGGGGATCCGCCAGTCCTCGATGCCGCGGATCGCGGTCAGTTCCTCTTCGGCGCTCTTGCCGTTGTATTCGCCGGTCATCGGCTTACCCCCTCGTCGACATACGCGACGTCCGTCGCGCCTTCCGATCTCTCCGCTGCGCTCGCAGCCTGCCTTCGCCGCCGTGACGAGGCGGATACCAGGATCGCCGCGCCGGCGCCGACCAGCAGCACGAGCGCCGCGGCACCGCCGATCGCCCACGGCATCCAGGCCCCATCGTCCCGCCCTTGCGCCGCCGCCGGTGCCGTCGCTGCCGTGGATGGCCGAGCGCTCGGCGCGGGGGAGGCGATGGCGCCGCCCGCCTTCGTGAGCTGCTCGAGGTTCGGCAGCGGGAGACCGCTCGGATGCGCGGTCTCGAAGAACGGGTTCACATCCGGATACGCGCGCGGATCGTCCTTCAGCATGAAGGTCAGCGAGATCGCCCCGTACCCGAAGTCACGGGCCCACTCCGGTTCGTGATGGGAATTGCCGGTGTTGCGGATTATGGTCTGCAGGAGCTGGTTGCCCGTCGCCTTCGGGTACTTGCTCTTCAGCACCGCCAGGAAACCGGAGGTCACTGCCGCCGACATCGCCGTGTTGCCGCGCAGCTGCTGCACATCCCACGACCCGCCGGCGCCCTGCTGCAGAATGCCGAGACCGGGAGCGGCGATCTTCACGTGCTCACTGGTGCTCGGTGTCTTCTTCCATCCCAGGTCGGTGGCCGCGATGTTGCCGTCCTGGTCGAATGCCTGCACGGCGACCACGCCGTTCGCCCCGACCGGCCACAGCAGGTCGGCGTCGTGCGCGAAGGTGTCGTTCGGGAGCGCGGCGACGACGATCACCCCGTGCACGTAGGCACGCACCAGCGCGTCGGTGATATCGCCGTCGACGACGGTGCCTTGAGAGATCGTCACGATGTCCGCATGCGCGGCGACGGCGGCATCGATCGCCTGGGCGAGCGGAGCGCCCGCCTGGTTCTTCCCCGCCGCATCCAGGCACTCGAACGTGTGATCGTCGGTGATGGATCCGCCGACGGCGTAGAAGAGGACCTTCGCGCCCGGTGCGACGCCGCGGATCGGCAGCTGGGCCGCGTCTGCGGCACCGGTGCCCGCGATCAGCGATGCGACATCGGTCGCATGCGCGGCCGTCGCCGGATCCGTCGACCGCGGCGGGAGGGCCGAGCCATCCGGCGCGTAGCACGGTGTGTGCGGCGCGACCTCGACGTTCGCCTTCCGCAGCGTCGGCACGTCGGTGTCGATCTGCGTGTCGATGACCGCGATCGTGACGCCCTGGCCGGTGTATCCGGCGTCGTGCGCATCCTGCACGTGGCCGCGATCGTAGTACCAGGATCCGGACGACAGGTCGTCCGCCTGCGCCGGAACCGTGCCGACGCCCACCAGAGCGGCGCACAGGACGACCGCCCCGGCCACTCTCGGCAACGACATCCCGCGCATCAGTAAGCGGTGTTCTTCGGCTTCGCGCCCGTGGTGCCGGGATCCGGCGTCGGCGCGACCTGCTTCTCGGCGGAGTCCAGCAGCGAGAGCAGGGTCTTGCCCTCGTCGGCCATCGAGGCGTCCGCGTCGACGAGCCGGGCCACCGCGGCCTTGATCTCGTCGTGCATGGCGTTGACCTGCTCGACGATCTGCGCCGTGGTGAGGCTCATCTGCTGAGCCGCCTTGGTGATCTCGGCGCGCAGCTCGGCCGTGACCGCGGAGGATCCGCCCTTCGATTCGGCCAGCGACTCGGCCGCCGGGAACTCCTGCAACGACTGCAGGATCTTCTTCGTCAGCGCGAAGACCCCGTCCATGTCCATGGCGATCGGAACGCCCATAGCCCCCTCATTCCCTCCGACACCGCAAATGCCGCGGATGCGGATCCGTTCCCGGACCGCACCCGCGGACATCGATCCTTACTGGAAGCGACCGGCCGAAGACTTGTCGCGCGAGACGTACTCGCCCGACATCTGCTCGGTCTTCGTCGCGATCTGCTCGAGCAGCTGCTGCAGCTCGACCAGCGACTTGTTCCACTTGGCCTGAGCCTGGTCGTAGGCGCCCTGCGCCTCACCGCTCCAGGCCGAGCGCAGCTTGCCCACCTCGGTGTCGAGGTTGTCGAGCTCCGTGCGGATGCCGTTGGCTCCCGTGCGGATCTCGTTGGCCAGGCTGTTGACGTGCTCCGGACGCACCGACATCGACTGCATCATGTTCTCCTTAAAGTCCTGTGATCTCGCCGCTCACGCGCCCGACATCATCGAGCCGAGGCCCGAGATGGTCGAACGGTGCTGCTCTTCGGTGGCCGCCTGGTCCTTCTCCGTGCCGCTCAGCGCGTCCTCGAGCGTGATCAGCACGTTGTTGAGCTGGCGGGTGTTCTCGTCCCAGCGGGTCATGAGAGCGCCGAACGCGTCGGCCGCGCCGCCAGTCCAGTAGCCTCGCACCTGCTCGATCTCGCCGCGCACTTTCTTGACCTGCTGGTCGATGCCGGCCTTGGCGGTGTTCACCGCCTGCGCCCCCTTCTTGAGGGCGCCTTCCTCTGCGGAAATGACGTCAGCCATAAACTCACTCTCCTCCGGTCCTGTTCGAGCGGAGGACTCGTGACCAGGATCAGCCCGACCTGCCGCCGGTTCGTTCCGGTGGCCCGTCCCCCTCTCCAGCAGGTTAGACGAGGGCCATCGTGATGACCAATGGGGAGGACTACCCATGCGCGGGAGGCAGATGACCTCTGTGCACGAGACCGGCACAGGTAAAGTGAAGGGCGGTCATGCCCGGTCGCGACGGCGGCCGGGGACGACGAGGGGGGACTGCGTCCTATGGAACAGGGCAGCGCTGCGACAGGAGCCGTGCTCCGGCTGTCGATCGTCAGCGACGACCGGCGACTGGACGCGGGGGTGCCCGCACAGGTGCCCCTGGTCGAGATCATCCCCGGCTTCGCCCGCAGTCTCGGGGTGCTCGATCCCACCCTCGCGCACGGCGGCTACGCCCTGCACCGCGCGGACGGCACCGCACTCGACCCCGCACGCGGGGCCCTCGCGCAGGGCGTGCACGACGGCGAACTGCTGACGCTCGTCCGCGGCGGCCTGGTCCCCGCCCCGCGCGTCTACGACGACGTGGTCGAGGCCGTGATCGACGCGACCAGCGAGCAGCACGGCGTCTGGAGCCCCCAGGACAGCGCCCGCACCGCCCTGTTCATCAGCCTCACCTTCCTCGCACTGTGCGCCCTGCTGCTCGTCGCGAGCGGCGGCGGAGTGCTCTCCGCGGTGATCGCGGGCGGCGGAGCCGTCGTGCTCGCCGCCGCGGCGGGCGTGCTGATCCGGCTGGAGCAGACCGAGGCCGGGCACGCGCTCGGGCTCGCGGCCGCGGTGTTCGGCGGTCTGTGCGGGTTCCTCGCCCTGCCCGGGACGGCGGTGTGGGGGTGGCCCTTCGCGGCCGCGGGCCTCGGCATGCTCGTGGTCGGCGGGGTGAGCCTGGCCGTCGCGAACGACAAGCCCGAGATCCACCTCATCCCGCTCGTGCTCGGCGGCGTCATCGGGATCACGGCCGCGCTGAGCGCACTGCTCGGATCCGTCATCGCCCCCTACGCGCTCATGCTCGCGATCACGGCGACGCTCGCGAACGGGCTGCCCTGGCTCGTGCTCACCTCCACCCGGATCCGGGTGATCTCGCCGCAGAGCGACGCCGACATCTTCAGCGAACCCGCGCCCATCGACGGCGACGACGTCAAGCGCCGGGCGGCCGCGGGCACGCGCACCCTCATCTCCCTGCGCGCGGCGCTGGGGATCGCGGCGCTCGTCGCGACCCCGCTGGTCGCGGGGCACGGCCTGCCCGGCGCGATCCTGTGCCTGCTCGCGTTCATCGGCATGATGTTCCAGTCGCGGCAGGTGCATGCCCGGCGCGGGGTGCTCGTGCTGATGCTCATCGGCGCCCTCGGCCTCGCCGCCACCGGCCTCACCGTGGCTCTGGCCCAGCCCGATCTGCGGCAGAGCCTGCTCGTCGTGCTGCTGGCCGCGACCATCATCCTGATCGGGCTCACCCTGATGCGCCCGAAGGCCCGGCTGAGGCTCGCCCGCGCCGCCGACACCGTCGAGATCATCGCGATGGCGCTGGTGCTGCCGCTCGGCGTGGTCACGGCAGGGCTGCTGTAGACGATGGCGACCAAGAAGGACCTCATCGAGGCGCAGGGGTTCAGCCGGAGACGGCTGCTCTCGGCGTTCACCTCCGGCGCCCCCGGCGGCAAGGAGCTCGACCCGGCGAAACCGTTGCGCGCGGTCACGGCCGGAGTCGCCCTCACGATCATGGTGCTGCTCGGCGGCCTCTTCTACGGGCTGCTGCGCCCGGGGCTCCCGCAGGGCTGGGAGGATCACCGCCTCATCGTGGCCACCGACACCGGCGCGCGCTACGTCTCGGTCAAGGGCGTGCTGCACCCCGTGATCAACGCGGCGAGCGCGCGCCTGCTGATCCCCTCCGGCCAGTTCGACGTCATCAAGACGGATCAGGTGACGCTCGCGAAGATCCCGGTCGGCCCCTCACTCGGCATCCTCGGCGCGCCCGACGACATCCCGGCCCCCTCTTCCCTGCGCAACACCGGCTGGACGGCGTGCGTGGACGGCGGTGCGGCACCGGCGGTGTCGATCGGCGGGGGATCCGCTGTCGCGGCCTCGGCGGGCGCCGGCACCGTGGTGCGTCGCGGCGACGAGCTGTTCGTGATCTCGGGCGGGCTGCGGCACGCGGTGCCCGCGGCCTCGGCCGACGCGGTGCTGCGCGCGGTCGGGCTCGGCACCGCCCGCATCGCCGCCGTCGACGGACGCTGGCTGAATCTGTTCGCTCCGGGCAGCGACTTCGCGCCGCTCGTGCTGTCGGGCACCGGGGTGCGGATCCCGAGCAGCGATCTGGTCAGCGGCGAGATCGTGCACGTGCAGGGCCGCCCCACCGACGAGCGCTACGTCATCACCGCCGACGGCAAGGCCGCTCCGCTCACCGCGCTCGCCTATCAGCTGTATCTGCTCGGCAGCGGCGCGAACGGCGCCCAGGTGCGCGACCTGCCGCCCGCACAGCTCGCCGCCCTGCCCACCGGAGCCAACGCCGGCGGATCCGACTGGCCGGCGAACGCCCTGACGCCCCTGCCCGCGGACGCCGCGACCTGCGCGCTGCTCGACAAGGACGCGCACACGGTGCTCGCCTCGACGACGGCGAAGCTCCCGGACGACCGCAAGGCCCCGCAGGTGAAGGTCGGCACGGGCGCGCTCGTGCAGGTGGGCGAGGGGTCGGCCGCGATGCCGATGCTGATCGACGGATCCGGCACCGCCTACGCGGTCGCGGGCGGCAAGGACGCCGTGCAGCGTCTGGGCTTCGCGACCGGCGACGTCGGCCGGGCGACGGACGCCTGGATCCAGTTCTTCCCCGCCGGGCCCGCGCTCTCCAGCGCCGCGGCCGGGCGCACGCCGGCGGCCGCGAGCGGCGGATGAGACGCGCCGCCGGGATCCTCGGCGTCGCCGCGCTCACCGTGGCCGGCGTGCTGATCGGCCCCGCCACGACGCCGGCGTTCGCGGCGGACGACTCCTGCCAGCCCGGTCACGTCGTCTTCACCCCGAACACCCCGCCCGCGCTGGAGTCGCTGAACGCCGCGGCCGCGAACCAGCGCGCGACCGGGCGCGGAGTGACCGTCGCGATCGTCGACTCGGGCATCGACGCGGCCAACCCGCATCTGGCCAGCGCGGTCGCCGGCGGCGTCAACCTGGTCGGCGACGGCGAGCGCGCGGACGGCCTCAGCGACCCGCAGGGTCACGGCACCGTCGTCGCCGGCGCGATCGCCGCGCGTCGGGTGGCGGGATCCGGTGTGGTCGGGCTCGCGCCGGACGCCACCCTGCTGTCGGTGCGCGTGTTCCGCAGCGACAACGAGGACGACGTGAAGCGCGGATTCGGCCCCACGGCGGGCCGGATCGCCGAGGGGATCCGCTGGGCGGTCGATCACGGCGCCCGGGTGATCAACGTGTCGCTCAGCATGCAGCAGGACGCGCCCGAGCTGCGCGCCGCGGTCGCCTACGCCGCTGCCCAGCACAGCCTCGTCGTGGCGAGCGCCGGCAACCGGGCCTCGGCGCCCGATGCGCCGGACGGCGTGCGCTACCCCGCCGGGTACCCCGAGGGGCTGGGCGTCACCGCAGCCGCCGACGACGGCCGGGCCACAGATGACTCCATCCACGGGCCGCAGGTCGCGCTCTCCGCGCCGGGTGCCAACGTGCTGAGCACGGCCACGGGGGCCGGCGACTGCCAGTTCGACAAGGTGCCGTCCGCGAGCTTCGCCACGGCCTACGCGAGCGGTGCGGCCGCCCTCGTCGCGCAGGCGCATCCGCACGAGCCGACCGCCGCCTGGGTGTACCGGCTCACCGCGACCGCCCTCCGCTCCGACGCCGACCACCGCGACGATCACGACGGCTGGGGCTTCGTGCAGCCGCTCGCCGCGATCGACCTGCTGCCCGACGCGAGCATCCGCGGGCCGGTCAGTCCGTTCGCTGACACCGGGCACAGTGCCGTGCGCCCCGCGGGGGCCGCAGTCGGGGCCGATCCGGCACCGTCGCCGTTCGTCGCGACCCAGCAGGCCGCGATCCTGGCCGGGGTCGGCGCGGCGGCCCTGCTGGGCCTGCTGACGACGCTCCTGCTGCTGCGCCGCCGCCGCACGGAGCAGGCGGAGACGGCCGCGACCGCACCTCCACGCCAGGGCGGCCTGTTCGACCGGGAGACGCCCGAGCCGTTCTGAGGGGTCGAGTTCAGCCCGCGCCGTCGAGGATGATCAGCATGCCCACGTCGCCGAGCAGGATCCTGCCGTGGACGACGGCGGCGACGCCCGCGGCGAGCACGGTTTCTCCGCCGTCACGCGCGAACAGGCGCACGCCATTCGTCGAATTCAGGTCGGTCAGCAGCCAGCCGGCGCCATCGCGATCCAGCCGCGCGTGCGTCTTGGAGAGCGTCCGGGTGGCGTCGGGGACCCGCACCAGCTGATCCGTCCCGCCGCCGACGGGCGCCCGTCCCAGCACGATCCCGGTGCCGGTGAGCGGGATCCGCATGCCGTCGTCCAGGACCAGCAGCCAGCGCTCCGCGGCCGCGGGAGCCGGCGCAGCGGGCGCCGGGATCGGGATAGGGGCCGGAGCGGCGGGGGCCGGGGCCTGTGGCACGGGCGCCGGAGCCGCAGTGGACTCGACCGGAACCGCATCGATCAGCGCGGGCTCCGGCACGGCCGACGACGGGATCGCGTAGCCCGATGCGTCGCGGGCGAGCACGGCGCGCGGCGAGACGACGCGAGTGCGGATCCCCCCGGTGTGCGGCCCGGTCGATGCCGATCCGGCGGGCGCTTCGGGAGCAGGATCCGGACCCACGGCGAGCAGCGTGGCCCAGAGCGGAGGGATCAGGATCGCAAGCACGGTGAACCCGGCACCGTGCCGGAAGCGGACGCCGATGCGGTGCGTCGCGACGATCTTCAGGAACAGGCCGTAGAGCTGCAGCACCGGGATGAAGAAGAAGACGACGCCCCAGGCGGGCACCCCGCCCCGTGCGAAGATCTCGGCCTCGTTGAGGATCGGGACCCAGCCCTTCCACCCCTCACCGCCGAGTCGCGGGAACAGCCGGGACAGCGCGATCGCGTACCAGACCCAGAGGGCGACCCCGAGAACGCCCGCGACCGCCGCGGCCGCGATGAGCGCGGGAAGCAGCGCCGACCCGATGGGCAGAGCCATGAGCGATCCCCCTCCGTATCGTCCGCCGCCCAGCCTATCCGGGCGCCTCGGGTCGTTGAGCGAGCACCGGCAACGTTCGCCAAGGTCCAGGTCGTAGGCTCGGAGCATGATCCTCGACCCCGTCCTGCGGCGCATGGAGCCGATGCTGCTGCGCGTCGATCGCCTCGCCGGCGGGCGGCAGGCGCACGTCATGATCGCGGAGGAGGATCGCACCCACCCCCGCACCCTGCGTGCCTTCCGCTGGATCTTCTGGCTGCTCGCCCTCGAGCTCGTGATCGGCCTCGCCGCCGTCGTCGTCGCGATCGTGATCGCGGTGGATGCACGCAGCATCGCCGCCGTGCCGTTCGCGGTGTGGATGCGCGCCCTGATCGTGCTCGCGATGACCGCGACGCTGTTCTACTTCGGCTGGCGTGCGGCGCTCGGCTGGCGCTGGGCGTACCAGCGGCTGCGGCTGTTCGCGCAGATCTTCCCGGTGATCACGCTCGTGATGGCCGCGATCCCCGGCCTGTACCCGGCCTGGATGGTGACCGAGCAGATCGTGTTCAGCCTGATCATGATCGGCATCGCCGACTTCCTCACCAGCGACCACATGCGTCAGGCATTCCGCAAGCCGGATCCGGATCCGTCCGTCTCCTGAGCGGCTCCAGCCCTCAGACCGCGCGCCAGCATCCCTCGAGGTGGTCGTCGACCATGCCGGCGGACTGCATGAGCGCGTACATCGTGGTCGGTCCGACGAAACGGAACCCGCGCTTGCGCAGCGCCTTGCTCATCGCCTCCGACTCGGGGGTCACGGCGGGCAGCTCGTCCATCGTGCGGGGACGGGGGCCGCTTCGCGAGGGCGGCGCGAACGACCACATGAACGCATCGAGCTCGCCCTCCACCATCTCCTGCACGATCCGGGCGTTGCCGATCGTGGCCTCGATCTTCGCCCTGTTCCGAATGATCCCCGCATCCGCCATCAGCCGCGCGATGTCGTCGTCACCGAACGCGCCGACCACGGCGGGGTCGAAGCCCGCGAATGCCTCCCGGAACCGCGGCCGCTTACGCAGGATGGTGATCCAGCTGAGGCCCGCCTGAAAGCCCTCCAGCACCATCTTCTCGAACAGCGCGCGGTCACCGTGCAGCGGCCGGCCCCACTCCTCGTCATGATAGCGGCGATACTCCGGGTCATCCCCGGCCCAGGGGCAGCGCGGGCGATCGTCGGCGGTCATGCTCTCAGCGTAGGCGGGCCGTCCGACATTCCGTCCGCGGGGGCCAGATCATGCGGGAAGGTACTGCTCCAGCACCGCGAGGTGCGGCTGCGACCGCGGATCCGCGACAGCCGCTGCGCCCACCGCGCACGCCGCAGTGAGCGCGCGGTCCGCGGCGACCCCGGAGGCGAGCGCGACCGTGAGCGCGGCGCAGAACGCGTCGCCGGCGCCGACCGTGTTCACGACCTCGGTCTTGACCGCGGGAGCGGAGGCGACCTCGACCCCGCCCTCGAAGAGCTTCGCCCCCTCGCCGCCGTAGGTGACCGCGACCCGGCGGGCGGTGCGCAGCGCGGGCAGGAGGGCATACTCGCTCTCGTTCACGATGACGAGGTCGGCGCGTTGCAGCACCGCCGCGGGCAGCTCCCGCGCGGGTGCGGCGTTCACGGCGAGGTAGCCGCGTGTCGCGTCGGCGAGCTGCTCGATGATGTCCATCCGGATCTCCAGCTGCGTGAGAACAGCCTCGTCCTCGCCGAACTCGATCCCGTCCAGGCTCACCTCGCCGTTGGCGCCCTCGCACACCGCGATCTGATTCTCGCCTTCCGCGTCGACCACGATGAGCGCGACGCCGGTGGCCTCGGACCCGATGCGCACCGCGGCGACCTGCACGCCCGCGGCCTCGAGCTCCGCCCGCATCCACGCACCGTCGGAGTCGGATCCGACCGCGCCGACCATCCGGACCCGGGCGCCCAGGCGCGCCGCCGCGGCCGCCTGGTTGGCGCCCTTGCCTCCGGCCTCCCGCGAGAGGCGTCCGCCGCCGACGGTCTCGCCGGGTTCGGGCAGGCGCTCGGTGCGGGCGGTGAGGTCGACGTTGATGCTGCCGAAGACGGCGAGGGCGAGGGGCTCGGTCATGAGGACTCCACTTCGGGAAGGACGGGATCGTTCGAAAAGGATGGATCGAGGCGCGTCACGGCGCGGTCTGCACGACGGACAGCACGCCCGCGGTCGGAGAGATGATGCACTTGGCGAGATAGACGGGGGTGCCGCCTGTCGAGGCGGTCTGGGTGAGGATGAGCACCGGATCTCCCGGTTTGAGCCCCAGCAGCGCTCCTCGGGAGCGGCCGACCACGTTCGCGGTGAGCTCGCACACGCCGGATCCGAAAACTGCGCCCCTGGCGGCGAGGGCCGTCATGAGGCTGGACGGATCGGCGGCCGCCTCTGCGATCATGGCCGCGATCTGCGGGCTCGCGTCGGTCAGATAGCGTCCGGCCGGCAGATGCTCCTGCAGGATCGCGATGGGTTCGCCGGCGCGCTCGATCACGCTCTCACGGAACCAGGTGTTCGCGGCCGCGTCGAGGCCGAGATGGCCCGACACGTAGTCGGTGGTGGGCCGCACCACGAACTCCAGCTGCCGGACGGTGACATCCTCACCGCCCTCGGCGAGCGCGACTTCGAGGGGCCGGAGCTCCTCGAGGCCGACGACCGGGAGATCCTCGGCGACGAACCGGCCGATCCCGCGCCGGGTCGTGATCAGCCCGTCCTCCTCGAGCAGCATGAGCGCCTCACGCACGACCGTGCGCGACACCCCCAGGGCGACACCGAGCTCGGTCTCCCGCGGCAGCGCGGATCCCAGCGAGAAGACACCCGAGCGGATCCCCTCGGCGAGACGCGAGTACACCGCGACGCGGAGGGGCTGGCCCACCGGAGCGGTCAGCTGCCTCGCCAGGAACTGCTCGACGTCCGTCATCGGATCTCCTCCACAGTCGGCGCACCCGAACCCGGGCCGGATCGTGCTCGCCGTTCATTCAAGCACGGAAACGACGGCGTGCAGATGTTCTACCTCAGAGGTATAACATCATAGAACGTTGGATCGCGCCGCCCGATCCTGCGCCCGACGAGGAGACACGATGACCGACCCCGCCGCCCCGCTCTACTTCGACTGCGACACCGGCATCGACGATGCGCTCGCGCTCGCCTATCTGCTGGCGTCGCCCGAGATCGTGCTCGCGGGCATCGGCACCGTCAGCGGCAACACGACGGCGGCCCAGGCCGCGCGCAACACTCTCGGCCTGCTCGCCCTGTCCGAGCGCGACGACGTACCGGTCGCGATCGGCCGGCACGACTTCCTCACGCACGAGTACGACGGCGGCGCTCCGCACGTGCACGGCGATGACGGCGTCGGCGGGGTCGCGCTGCCCGCACCCGCGCACCCGGTCGAGGACGGCACCGCGGCGGACCTGCTCATCCGCCTGTCGCACGAGCACGCCGGATCCCTCGAGGTGCTCGCCGTCGGCCCGCTCACGAACCTCGCCGCCGCGCTGGAGCAGGATCCGACTCTTCCCTCGCGCGTGGCTCGCGTCACGCTCATGGGAGGCGCGGCTCTCGTGCCGGGCAACACCAGCGCGGTCGCCGAGGCCAACATCGCCAACGACCCGGAGGCCGCCGCCGCCGTGTTCGCCGCGGCCTGGCCAGTCGTGGTCGTGCCGCTGGACGTGACCATGGAGAACGTGTTCGAGGAGTCGCACCGCGATCTGCTGGCGTCCTCAGGATCGCCGGTGGCGCGCGCGGTGGCGGGAATGCTCGACTTCTATGTGGACTTCTACGAGCCCACGTTCGGCCGGCGCTGCTGCGCCCTGCACGATCCGCTCGCCGCCGCGATCGCCGTCGGGCGAATCGCGTCGACGGTCGCCCCGGCGGTGCCGGCGGTGGTCGACACGACCGACGGACCGGGCCGCGGGCAGACCGTGTTCGACCTGCGCGGCCAGCGGGCGGGCACGGTCGATCACGCCGACGCGAACGTGCGCGTCGTGCTCGCTGCTGACCCGGGCTTCCCGCAGCACCTCGCCGAGCGCGTCGCCGGAGCCTGACCTCAGCGGTCAACGACCCCGAATAGGGACACCTCTCGGGGTCGTTGAGCGAGGACGAGCGCCAGCGAGACCGAGACGAAGCGCGTTCCTGCCAGCCCAGCGCGGCCTACAGCTGGCGGGCCTTCTTCAGCGCCTTCTCGTCGACCGGGGCGTCACCGGACGCGCGCAGGTCGGCGTAGTACGAGCGGGCCTCGTCCTGGCGGATCTGCTCGGCGCCGGAGGCGAGAGGGGCGCGCACGTGCTCGGGCTCGTAGCCGAACGCGTTCACGAGGTCGACGGCGTGCGGGCGCAGGCGCGCGCAGAGCCGGTCGATGTAGCGCGAGACCGAGGCCGCGCGCTGCGCGGAAAGCCTGCCGTTGATGAGGTACCAGGAGAGGTGCTTCTCGATGAGCTGCAGCCCGAACAGGTCGCGCAGCCAGGTGAGCACGGTGCGGGATCCCTCGTCCGTGGTGCGGGCGACCGCGTCGGTGAACGCCTCCCACTGCAGCAGCTCGCCGTGCGCGCGGGCCGCCTCGATGAGCTCGGCCTGGTTCTCGTTGAACAGGCGGGCGCCGAGCTGCTTGTCCTTGCCGCCGGCACGCAGGCGGCCGGCGATGTCGGCCACCATCTGCTGCACCCGGTCGGTGAGCAGCTCCTGCTGCTGCTCGGCGCGCAGGCCGTTCTCGACCGAGCGCGCGGTGGATCCGAAGTCGGCCACGGCCTGGCCGAGCTGGCGCAACCCGCCACCGTGGAACACCTTGCCCGCGGTCTGGCCGACCGCGTACTTGGCGAGGGCCGCGGCGTCCTTGCCCTTGAATTGCTTCGCGAAATCGGTGAGCAGGCGCTTGCCGACGAGCTGCAGCAGCACGTTGTTGTCGCCCTCGAAGGTGACGTAGATGTCGAGGTCCTGGCGCAGGCCCACGAAGCGGTTCTCGAACATGAACCCGGCACCGCCGCACGCCTCGCGGCACTCCTGCAGGGTGTCCAGCGCGTGCCAGGTCGACAGCGGCTTGAGCGCGGCGGCGAGCGTCTCCAGATCCTCGCGGTCCTGCGCCGTGTCGGAGCGGCCCGAGAACACGCCGTCGAACTTCTGCAGGAACTCGTCATGCGCGAACAGCTGCGCATAGGTGGTCGCCAGGCGCGGGAGCAGGCGGCGCTGGTGCTTGCCGTAGTCGAGCAGCGTGGTCTCCTCGCCGTCGACGCCGGTGAACTGCCGGCGCTGGCTCGCGTACGTGGTCGCGATGAACAGGCCCAGCGCAGACGCCCACGATGCGGCGCCGTCGAGCGAGACCCTGCCCTGCACGAGGGTGCCGAGCATCGTGAAGAACCGGCGTCCCGGGCTGTCGATCGCGCTGGAGTACGTGCCGTCTGCGGCCACATCGCCGTAGCGGTTCAGCAGGTTGGTGCGCGGGATCCGCACGTGGTCGAAGCTGAGCCGGCCGTTGTCGATCCCGTTCAGCCCGCCTTTGAGACCGTCATCCTCACGGCCGATGCCGGGCAGGTCGACTCCGTCCTCGCCCCGCAGCCGCACGTAGAAGCAGTGCACGCCGTGGTTGACCCCGTTCGTGATGAGCTGCGCGAACACGGTCGCAGCGACGCCGTGCAGGGCCGCGTTGCCGAGGAACTCCTTGGTCGCCGCGCGGAACGGCGTGTTGATCACGAATTCCTCGGTCGCCGGGTCGTAGGTCGCGGTCGTGCCGATCGAGGCGACGTCGGATCCGTGCCCGATCTCGGTCATCGCGAACGCGCCGGGGATCTCGAGGTTCATGATGCCCGGCAGCCACTTGTCGTGGTGCTCGGCAGTGCCGAGCTGCAGCACAGCGGATCCGAACAGTCCCCACTGCACACCCGACTTGATCTGCAGGCTGGGGTCGGCGACGACGAGCTCCTCGAAGCCGGCGATGTTGCCGCCGTTGTTCTCCTCACCGCCGAGGCGCTGCGGGAAGGCGCGGTGCACGGCCTTGTTCTGCACGAGCAGGTGCAGCTGGCTGAGCACGCGCTCGCGGTGCTCATCCTTGCTGAGCGAGTCGTCGCGCCAGAACGCCGGATCCTTGATCATCTCGCGCGCCTCGCGACGGGTGTCCGCCCAGGTGCCGAGCAGCAGGTCGCCGACCGCGTCGACATCGATGCGCGGTGCGGCCTGCGCGGACGTGATGGTGTCGTGCAGGGGGGTGCTCGGGCGAAGTGCGGCGTCGACCATGAGGATCCTCTCGGGAGGTTTCTGGGATGCCTTCATGGTAGATCTGTCACAACACAGGACGAAGTCGGCTGTGGGGATCCGCCAAGGGATCCGAGCAACGAGGATCCGACCGGTTGTCGGCTCTCCACAGGATCCGGTCCCGGCGCTCTCCCGGGCCGCGTGCGTCCTCCCCGCGCGGTCGTTCTCCGGCACTCCGGGCGTGCTGCCGGTGGAGGGCGCGCCATCCCGCAGGGCGGGGATGGAAAACGCGTCCACGAGCCCGGCCAGAGCGACGATTTCCAACCCCACGCGCGCCGGCGCGAGGGACGCAGACGCCTGATGAAGCGCGAACGCGGGCACCGGACCGGGGCGGCCGAACTCAGCCCTCGGCGGCGATGACCTCGAGCACGGCCTCGCCGTACGCCTCGCGCTTGCGCTCGCCGATGCCGCTGATGCCGTTGAGCTGGTCGGTGCGGCTCGGCCGGTGCTCGGCGAGGGCGCGCAGCGTGGCGTCGCCGAACACGACGTAGGCCGGGACGCCCTGCTCGCGCGCCGTCTGCGCCCGCCACGCGCGCAGCGCCTCGAACAGCGAGCGATCGCCCTCGGCGAGCGCGTCCGCGGCGGAGCGCTTCGCGGCGCGGCCGGGGGACGCCGCCCGGTTGACCACGTCGTGACGCAGCCGCACCGCGGTGGTGCCGGCGAGCACGCCCGCGCTCGCATCGCTGACCCCGAGGGTGCCGTATTCGCCCTGCGCCTGCATGAGACCCTGCGCGAGCATCTGCCGCACGACCGAGCGCCACTGCGCATCGGTGAGGTCGGATCCGATCCCGTAGGTGGCGAGCTCGTCGTGCGAGAACTTGCGGATCTTCTCGGTCGAGGCTCCGCGCAGGATGTCGATGAGGTGCCCGGCGCCGAACGATTGGCGCCGTTCGCGCTGCAGCCGCACGATCGTGGAGAGCAGCTTCTGCGCGGGGACCAGCCCGTCCCAGCCCTCCGGCGGAGTGAGGCAGGTGTCGCAGTTGCCGCACGGCTCGGAGGTCTGCCCGAAGTAGCCGAGCAGGTTCTGCCGGCGGCAGTCCACGGTCTCGCAGAGCGCGAGCATCGCGTCGAGGTGCTGGCCCTGGCGCTGCTTGATCGCGCGGTCGCCGTCGCCCTGCTGGATGAACCGGCGCTGCTGCACCACGTCGCCGAGACCGTACGCCATCCACGCGACCGAGGGCTCGCCGTCGCGACCGGCACGGCCGGTCTCCTGGTAGTAGCCCTCGACCGACTTCGGCAGATCGATGTGTGCGACGAAGCGCACGTCGGGCTTGTCGATGCCCATGCCGAACGCGATCGTGGCGACGACGATCACCCCGTCCTCGCGGAGGAACCGGGACTGGTGCGCCGCGCGTGTGGCCGCGTCGAGACCCGCGTGATACGGGACGGCGTCGAAGCCCTGCGCCTGCAGGTACTCGGCGGTCTGCTCGACCGAGGCGCGGCTCAGCGCGTAGACGATGCCCGCGGATCCCGCAGGCATCGAACGGATGAAGGAGACGAGCTGCCCGCGCACATCGACCTTGGGATCGATCCGGTACTGGATGTTGGGCCGGTCGAAGCTCGCGACGAAATGCTTCGCCGCCGGCAGCTGCAGTCGCTCGATGATCTCGCGATGCGTCTCGCGGGTGGCGGTCGCGGTGAGCGCGATGCGCGGGACGCCGGGGAACCGCTCGGCCAGCCCGCCGAGGGCGAGGTAGTCGGGACGGAAGTCGTGCCCCCACTGCGACACGCAGTGCGCCTCATCGATCGCGATGACGCTGAGGGATCCGCGCTGCAGCAGCGCCAGCGTCTGCGCGTTCGAGAGGCGCTCCGGCGCGACGTAGAGCAGGTCGAGCTCGCCCGCGAGATAGGCGCGTTCGACCTCGGCACGATCGGCCGAGGTCTGGGTGGAGTTCAGATAGGCCGCGCTCACGCCGTTCGCCCGCAGCGCGTCGACCTGGTCGTGCATGAGCGCGATGAGCGGGCTGACCACGAGCCCCGTGCCTTCGCGCACGAGCGCGGGGATCTGGTAGCAGACGCTCTTGCCGCCGCCGGTCGGCATGAGCACGACCGCGTCGCCTCCGCCCACCACCTGGTCGATGGCCGCGGCCTGGTCGCCGCGGAACGCGTCGTAGCCGTAGACCGCCTTCAGCGCCTCGAGCGGCGTCGGGAACCGGCTCGGGGCGGTACGGCCCGAGGGCGGGCTCGCCCGCGAGGGCGCGCTCGCCCGCGAGGGCGCGGGGAAGCTGCCCTGCGGGACGGCACCGGGGGATCCTGCCCACTCGCCCTCCTCCGGCGGCGGCGCGGCATCCCACGACTCGTCCCCGAACGGCGCGTCGGCATACGGGTCGTCGAGGGGCGCGTCGGACCACGGCAGATCCGCATAGGGGTCTCGCGGATCGTTCTGGGGCATGCCTCCAGCGTAACGAGGAGCACCGACGCCGAAGGCCGCTGTCCACAGGCCTCGCGCGGAACGGTCTCGGCGTCCGCCGTCGGGCATAGGTTGGTCCCGAGCAGATCCACCGGATGAAGGAGTGTCATGCCCGCGTTCGCCGTGACCCTGAACGAGGCCGAGTCCCGCTACGAGATCACCAGCAACTCAGTGGTCGCCGGATTCGCGGAGATCGAACGACGTCCTGGCCTGATCCTGTTCACGCACACGGAGGTGAATCCGGCCTTCCAGGGGCAGGGGATCGCCTCGAAGCTCGCCGCCGAGGCCCTCGCCGACGCCGTGGCGACCGGCGACACGATCGTGCCGTACTGCCCCTACATCAACAAGTACCTGCGCACGCACGACGTGCCGGGCGCGAAAGTGCGCTTCCCCGGGCCTCCCGAGGAGCAGGGGTGAGCTTGCACGGCCCTCGCGCGACCGTGCTGCCGGCGCGCGAGGTGCCGCTCGGCGGCGTGCGCGCGATGAACGTGCAGCGGGTGCTGCCCAGCAAGGACGTTCCGACGATCGGCGCCTGGTGCTTCCTGGACCGGTTCGGCCCGGCCGAGGTGCGCATGCGCGTCGAGCCGCACCCCCATATCGGTCTGCAGACGGTGACCTGGCCGCTCGTCGGCGAGATCCGCCATCGCGACACCCTGCAGAGCGACGTCGTACTGCGCCGCGGACAGTTGAACCTGATGACCGCGGGGCTCGGCATCGCGCACTCCGAGTACTCGATCGGCGAGCAGGCGGGCCCGCTCGACGCCCTGCAGCTCTGGGTGGTGCTGCCGGACGGAGCGGCGACAGGATCCCCCGGCTTCGAGCAGCATCTGTCGCTGCCGGGTCTGGCGCTGCCGGCGGACGAAGGATCCGACGCCGACGTCACGGTCGTGATGGGCGAATATGCCGGGATCCGCTCGCCCGCGACCGCGCACACGCCCATCGTGGGGGCGGAGATCCGTCTCGAACCCGGCAGTGCGGTCACCCTGCCGCTCGCGCCGGAGTGGGAGCACGGGCTGCTGCTGGTCTCCGGCGACGCCCGGGTGTCGGACGCCGACCTGGTCGAGACGCCGCTCACCGCGGACGATGTGCTGTTCCTCGGCGACTCGCGCGCTGCCGTGCGCCTGCGCAGCGAGGGCGGAGCGCTGCTGTTCCTCCTCGGCGGCGAGCCCTTCGAACAGGACCTCGTGATGTGGTGGAACTTCGCCGCGCGCAGCCATGACGAGATCGCGCAGGCCCGCGAGGACTGGGAGGCCGGATCCGATCGCTTCGGTCACGTCACCGGCCACGGCGACGAGCGCGTCCCCGCTCCGCCGATCCCGCCGGTGCGTCTGATGCCGCGGCGCCGCAGGATCTGAGACTCCGACCGGGCGCGTCGCGCCCTCGCCGGTACGCTGGTCCCGTGTCCGCCGCCCGCTCCCCGCTGCCCACGCGCGTTCTGCTCGTCTGCGCCGCCATCGGGGTCGCCACGGGCCTGCTCGGCGCCGCCGCGGGATGGATGACGCTGGTGATCCTGCCGATCGCGCCGTTCGCGTACGGCCTGGTGCTCGGCTCGCACGTGCTGCCGGGGATCATCGCGCAGGAGGTGCTGCGTCGCCCGCTCGTCGCCCTGCTCACCCATGTGCTCGCGGCCCTCGTGGCGAGCGCGTTCAACCCGATCTGGTTCCCGCGGTTCCTCGGCACCGCGCTGCTGTTCGGCCTCATCCAGGAGGGCGTCGCCGCGGTCACCCGGTATCGCGCCTGGGGCGCCGTGCGGTTCTTCGTGTCGGCGCTCATCATCGGCGTGATCATCGCGGTCGTGGTGTTCTTCGTGGTCGATCTGGCGAAACTGCCCGCCTGGGCGCGGATCGTCTACCTGCCCCTGGCAGTGCTGGGCCCGGTCGCGTGGACGGCGATCGGCCTGCGGATCGGCGTGGCGCTGCGCCGGGCCGGGGTCGCGCAGCGCTGATCCGCCGTGCCGCCCACCCCGCTCCTGAGCGTGCGCGATCTCACGATCACGCACCGCGGCGCGAGTGAACCCGCCGTGCGCAAGGTGTCGTTCGACGTGCACCCCGGCGAGGTCGTGCTCCTGCTCGGACCGAGCGGATCCGGCAAGTCCACGCTCGCGCTCGCGCTCAGCGGCCTGATCCCGCACTCCCTCGAAGCCGCGGTCGACGGATCCGTCCTGGTCTGCGGGCACGAGGCGGCCACGACCCCCGTCGCCGCACTCAGCAGCATGGTGTCGACGGTGTTCCAGGATCCGGACGCGCAGATCATCACCGGGACGGTGCTCGACGACGCGGCCTTCGCCCTCGAGAACCTGCGGCTGCCCGTGCCGGACATCCTCGCCCGCTCGGAGGCGGCGCTGCGCCGGATGGGACTGTGGGAGCGGCGCGACGAGAACCCGGATCGCCTCTCCGGCGGCGGCAAGCAGCGCCTCGCGATCGCTGCGGCCCTCGCGACCGCCGCACCCGTGCTGATCCTCGACGAGCCCACGGCGAACCTCGATCCGCAGGGCACCGCCGAGGTGCACGCGGCGCTCGCGGACCTCGCCGATCCGGAGCGCGCGATCATCCTCGTGGAACACGATCTCGATGCCGCGCTCGCCCTCGCGACCCGCGCGATCGTGCTCGACGACAACGGGAGGATCGCCTTCGACGGGCCCGCCGCCCGGATCCTGCGCGCGCACGCCGAGGAACTGGTGGCGCTCGGGGTGCGCCTGCCCACCGCCGCCCTCGCCGCACGGCGCCTGAACGCCCGACTGCCGGAGCTCTCGACGGAGCCCCTCACGCCCCTTCCGCTCATGGCCGAGGAGCTCAGGGCGGCTCTGCGGGCGCGGCGAGCGGACGCCGCACCGTTCGAAACTCCGTCGATTCGAGCCCCCGGCGCCGGATCTGACGCCGCAACGACCGGATCGACGGAGTTCCACACCATGGCCGCGCCGGATCCGATCATCACCGCGCCGGATCCGATCATCACCGCGCGCAGTCTCGACGTCGCACGCCGGCACACCCCGATCCTGCACGCGGTCGACCTCGACATCGCGGCCGCGTCGATCACCGCCGTGATCGGGCCGAACGGCGCAGGCAAGACGACGCTGGTACAGGCTCTGGCCGGGGTCATGCCCCCGCCGCGCGGCCGCGTCCGGGTCGACGGCATCGACCCGGCGACGGCATCCCCCCGGGCGCTCGCCGCACACCTCGGCTTCGTGTTCCAGAACCCCGAGCACCAGTTCATCGCGCACACCGTGTTCGAAGAGCTCGCGCACGGCCTGCGACTGCGACGCACGCCGCCCGCCGAGATCGCCGAGCGCGTGCAGGCCATGCTCGTGCGCTTCGGCCTGACCGACAAGGCCTCCACGCATCCGTTCCTGCTCTCGGGCGGCGAGAAGCGCCGGCTGTCCGTGGGCACCGCCCTCATCACCCGCCCGCGGATCCTCGTGCTCGACGAGCCGACCTTTGGGCAGGATCTGCGTCGCACCGAAGAGCTGCTCGCCCTGTTCCGCGAGCTCAGGACGGAGGGCACGACGATCGTGCTCGTCACGCACGACCTCGACCTCGTGGTGCGGCACACCACGCACGCGGTGCTCGTCGAGGCCGGGACGATCGTCGCGGCCGGCCCCACCGCGGAGCTCGTGCGGGACGGCAGGATCCCGCTCCCCGCGGCCTACGCCGCGATCCCGCCGGCGCTGCGCGAGCTGCTGTCCGGCGACGCGGTGGCCGATCCGGCGGGCGGGGCGGAGTCATGACCGATCCCTACGCCGAGCGGGAGGCCGTCCCCACCCGCGCCTGGCTGCACCGGCTGAATCCGCTCGCCAAGCTCGGCGCGGTGCTCCCGGCGATGGTGCTGCTGCTGTTCGTGCGCGACCTCGCGACACCGCTCGGGTTCGTCGTCATCTCCTATGCCCTGGTCCTCGGCGGCGCACGGCTGAGCGCGCGGGCCTGGGCTGTGCTGCTGCTCGCCGTGCCGCTCGGGGTGCTCGTGCTGGGGGTCGCGATGGCGCTGTGGACGGATCCCGCACAGGTCGCCGCGACCCCGGCCGTGCTGCGGATCGGCGGCTGGACGCTGCGCGCCGGTGCGCTCGCGACCGGCTTCGCGACCGGGCTGCGGATCGCGGCGCTGCTCGCCCTCGCGCTCATCGCCGGCCTCACCACCACCGGCCCCGACCTCGTGCGAGCGGGCGTGCAGCAGCTGCGGATCCCCTATCGGATCGGCTATGCCGCACTGGCCGCCTACCGTTTCGTGCCGCGCTTCGGCGACGAGCTGAGCGTCATCCGCGCCGCACACCGAGTGCGCGGGACGCACGGCGGGCGCAGCCCGTTCGCCCGGATCGCACGCGGCTGGGGCTACATCGTGCCCCTGCTCGCGGGAGCGATCCGGCACGCGGAACGGGTCGCGCTGGCGATGGACTCGCGCGCGTTCGGCGCCCACCCGACCCGCACCGAGCGGCACGAGGTGCCGTTCCGTTCCCGCGACGTCGTGTTCCTCGTCCTGATGCTCGCCGCGTCGGCGACGATCTTCGCCCTGTTCTTCCCCTGGCAGCTCTGAGAGGCGCCCGGCGCCGAACCGCCTCGAACCGCCTCCGGGTGCAGGACGCACCGAAGGCGGTTCGACGGGGTTCGTCCTTCGACAAGCTCAGGAACCGACCTGATCAGCTGATCTTCTTCTTGTAGATGGCGATCGCGAAGGCGTACGCGACCACGAGGATCCCGACCATCCAGGCCAGGGCGATCCAGATGCTGGATCCGACCGGAGTGCCGGCGAACAGCGCACGGATCGTGTTCACGATCGAGGTCACCGGCTGGTTCTCGGCGAACCAGGCCACGGGGCCGGGCATCGACGAGGTGGGCACGAACGCCGAGCTGATGAACGGCAGGAAGATCAGCGGGTAGCTGAACGCGCTCGCGCCGTCCACGGTCTTGGCGCTCAGCCCCGCGATCACCGCGAGCCAGGTGAGCGAGAGCGTGAACAGGATCAGGATCCCGGCCACCGCCAGCCACGCCCCGACCGACGCTCCAGTGCGGAACCCCATCGCGAATGCGACGCCGACCACGATCGCGACCGAGACGATGTTCGCGACGAGCGAGGTGAGCACGTGTGCCCACAGCACGCTCGAGCGGGCGATCGGCATCGACTGGAACCTCTCGAAGATGCCGCCCTGCAGGTCGAGGAACAGCCGGTACGAGGTGTACGCGATCCCCGACGCGATCGTGATGAGCAGGATGCCGGGGAGCATGTAGTCGATGTACGACTCCGAGGATCCGGTGCGGATCGCGCCGCCGAGCACGTACACGAACAGCAGCATCAGCGCGATCGGGGTGACCGCGGTGGTGATGATCGTGTCGGGGCTGCGCAGGATGTGCGTGAGCGAGCGCCCGGTGAGGGTGCCCGTGTCACGGATGACGTGGGTGCTCATTTCGATGCCTCCTTGTTGGTGCCGGTTGCTGAGCCTGTCGAAGCGCCGGCCGACGGCCCGACCAGCGCGAGGAAGACCTCTTCGAGGGTGGGCTGCTTCTCGACGTACTCGACCTTCGCCTGCGGCAGCAGCCGCTTGAGCTCGGCGAGTGTGCCGTTCTGGATGATGGTGCCTTCGTGCAGGATCGCGATCCGGTCGGCCAGCTGCTCCGCCTCGTCGAGATACTGCGTGGTGAGCAGCACCGTGGTGCCGCTGTCGGCGAGCTGCTGCACGGTCTGCCAGACCTCGATGCGCGCCTGCGGATCGAGGCCCGTGGTGGGCTCGTCGAGGAAGATGACCGGCGGGTCGCCGATCAGGCTCATCGCGATGTCCAGGCGGCGGCGCATGCCGCCGGAGTAGGTGCCTGCACGACGTCCGCCGGCGTCCGTGAGCGAGAACCGCGCGAGCAGGTCGTCCGCGACGGATCCGGGGTCCTTCAGGTGACGCAGCTTCGCGACGAGCGTGAGGTTCTCGCGCCCGGTGAGGATCTCGTCGACCGCCGCGAACTGCCCGGTGAGGCTGATCGCCTCGCGCACGTCGTTCGGCGCCGTGGCGACGTCGGAGCCGTGCACGGTGGCGGATCCGCCGCCGGCCTTCAGCAAAGTGGACAGGATCCGCACCAGCGTGGTCTTGCCGGCGCCGTTCGAGCCGAGCAGGGCGAAGATGCTGCCCCGCTCGACCTCGAAGTCGACGCCGCGCAGGACCTGCAGGTCCTTGAACGCCTTGGTGATCCCCTGCACGCGGATCGCGGGGGCGGTCATGGTCATGATCGATCCTCCTTCGCTGCGGCCTCGTCGATCGCCTTGGTCAGGCGGGTTCGCTCCTTGTCGAGCCACACCTTGCCGTTGTAGGCGCGGGCGAACGTCTCGGCGAACTCCGCCGGGTCGTCGCCGACGATGTCGCGCACCGGCGTGCCGTCGGCGGCCGCGCGCTCCCAGAGGTCGGCGAGATCGCCGAGCATCGTGATCATGATGTCGCCGTCGACGATGCCGCCGGCGAGCATCAGGTAGCGGTCGATCGCCTTGGCGACCGTGCCGTAGGGCTCGGAGAGGCCCTCGATGCGGGCCTTGTACTGCCGGTACTGCTTCTTCTGCTCGAGAGACCCGGTGAGGGCTTCGATCCATTTGGCGGCCATGTCAGGCTCCTTCGTCGGTGTCGGTGATGCTGTCGGTGTCGGTGTCGGTGATGTCGGTGCTGGTGTTCGCGTCGGTGCCGCGGAGCCGCTCGATGTGCGCGGCGAGGAAGCTCCACGTCCGCCAGAACTCGGCGAGCTGCTCCCTCCCCTGCGCGTTGAGCGAGTACACCTTGCGCGGCGGGCCCTTCTCGGACGGGACCTTCTCCACATCCACGAGGCCGCGCTGCTCCACGCGCACCAGCAGCGCGTAGACGGTGCCCTCCGCGATGTCGGCGAAACCGCCGTCGCGGAGCCGCGCCGTGATCTCGTATCCATAGGCCGATCGCTCGGCCAGGATCGCCAGGACGATGCCCTCGAGAGTGCCCTTGAGCATCTCGGTCATCTGACTCGCCATCGCGATCGCCTCCTTCTACTCAGTGATGTTGACTACTGGTAGACGGTAACACTAAGTACCGGTACATAGCAACAGCGAGTACCAAACTTTTCTCACCCCGATGACAGACGCCGAGAACGCCCTCGGATCCGGGGATCCGAGGGCGTTGCGGGTTCCGGTCAAGGGGTGCGTCAGAGCGCGAGATGGATGCGGAGGGCATCATCCAGGGCGCCCATCAACGCGGCGAGCACCCACCCGACCGGGCGGACGATGCGCGCCACGGAGTTCGCCGTGTTGTTGCTCACCAGGGCCGCCGGCCGCGTCTTCTTCTGCGCAGACATCGGCCAGGCGGCTCTCCCGCGATAGGCGCACGACATTCTGCGTCGCCGCGGAAGCAGGAACATGCCCGATACCGAACGTCGGGCTCTCAGAGCCAGTCGTCGGCGTGCAGCTGACGCACGCCGTGCGTGTGCAGCAGGAACTGTCCGCGCAGCGGGATCTCGAGCAACCCGGCCTGCCGCTTCATCGCCCGCGCCCAGATCCGGACGTCGTCGTCGACCGCCTCGCCGCCGACCCGCTCCCAGACCAGCACGACGGCCGCGTTGTCCGTGAGGGTGCGGAGCATGCCGATCCGCTGCGACAGCAGCTGGGAGTGACTGACCTCGCCCAGATCCTCGGTCGTCACCACCTCGTGCGGATCCTCGGGATAGTCCGCCATGGGCATCAGCGGTTCGCCGATCCGCCCCCGTCCGTCGATGAAGAGCAGCCAGAGCTGCCGCTGGTTCGCGCGCTGAAGCAGCAGCTCGAGCGCATCGCGAAGGTCGTCGTCGCCGTCCAGCACGTGGTCACGCAGAGATTCAGGGTTCATGACGTCAGCCTGATCGCCGGGCGCGGCGGCGCGGGGCGCGGTTCCGCAATCGGGGGAGAACTCGGATCGCAGCTGGATTGTGGAGGACGATCGCCGACAGCAGAAGGGCCTCCGGATCCGCGGGGATCCGGAGGCCCTTCGACACGCTCGGGGGCCGAGCGTCAGCGCTTGCCCGCGATCTGACGGCCGACGAGGTCGCGCATGATCTCGTTGGTGCCGCCGTAGATGCGGTGCACGCGGGCGTCGGTGAAGGCCTTCGCGATCGGGTACTCCATGATGTAGCCGTAGCCGCCGTGCAGCTGCACGCCCATGTCGAGCACCTCCCACTCGCGCTCGGTCGTCCAGAACTTGACCTTCGCGGCGTCCTCGGCCGACAGCTTGCTGTCCTTGTAGGCGAGCAGTGCGCGGTCGACGTACGCCCACATCACCTCGGTGGTGGTGACCATGTCGGCGAGGCGGAAGCGGGTGTTCTGGAAGTCGGCGATGCGCTCGCCGAACGCCTCGCGGTCCTTCGTGTAGGCGATGGTCCAGTTCGTGGCGGCTTCGGCAGCGGCAGCGGCGGCGACGCCGATCGACAGCCGCTCGAGCGGCAGGTTCATCATCAACTGAATGAACCCCTGCCCTTCCTTGCCGCTGATGAGGTTCTCGTCGGGGATGAACACGTCGGTGAAGCTGAGCTCTGCGGTGTCCCAGCCGTGGAAGCCCATCTTGCTGAGCTTCTTGCCCTGGTCGAAGCCCTCCATGCCCTTCTCGACGATCAGCAGGCTGAAGGCGTCGGGCCGGTTGCCCTCACCGGTCTTCACGAAGGTCACGACGATGTCCGCCGTGGTACCCGAGGAGATGAACGTCTTGGCGCCGTTGAGGATGTAGCCGCCGTCGACCTTCTTCGCGTTGGTCTTGATGCCGCGCAGGTCGGAACCTGCACCCGGATCGGTCATCGCGAGCGCGCCGAGCACCTCGCCGGTCGCCATGCGGGGCAGCCACTTCGCCTTCTGCTCCGGCGTGCCCATATGCACCAGGTACGGCACGGCCAGGTCATCCTGGATCCCGAAGGCGCCGGCGAGCGATCCGGCGCCCGCGGCGATGACCTCCTCCATCACGATGGTGCGGAAGCGGTAGTCCTGCAGCATTCCGGCGCCACCGAACTCCTCGGGTACGGACAGACCGATCAGGCCGGCCTCGCCCGCCGCGAGCATGGTCGCGCGATCGATCTCGCCGGCTGCCTCCCAGCGCTCGATGGCCTCGTTGGTCACGTAGCGCTTGATGAAGTCCTTGACCAGGTCGCGGAAGGCCTCGTGGTCCTCGTCGTAGATGTCGCGTTCCATGCGCGCTCCTCCAGATCGTCTTTGCGTCTTCGCACTGCGATCCTACGCGGAATCACGGGCATCGCGGCTCCGATTGTGGGAATGCATCCCACCAGATGTGAGACTCGGTGTCACGCTTGTGAGAACCTGCCAGGGGCATCCGGATCGGGCGAGCGATCGGGCGGTCAGCCGAGGTACGCGGGCGCGGCAGCCAGCCCGAAGAACTGCTCGAGCGTGCTGAACCCGCCGTCGTGGTAGGCGGTCGCGAGCGCCACTCCGATGTAGCGCAGGTGCCAGGGCTCGGGGTCGTAGCCGGTCACGGGCGTCTGACCCGCGACGTAGCGGACGATGAATCCGTACTGCCACGCGTTCTGCGCGACCCAGGCGCCCGCCGGGGTGCCCCCGAACGAATCGATGCTGCCGCAGCCACCCGCGCACGACACGACGTCGGCGGCCAGGCCGGTCTGATGCTCGCTGTATCCCGGCCGCGCGGACAGCGCGTCGCCCTGCGCCTGCCCGTACTGCGCGACCTGCCCGGAGTACGTCTGCACCTGCGTGTCGTACGAGCGATAGCCGCTGGCGAGCGCAATCGATCCGATCCCGCCGCCGCTCGCTGCCGCAGAGAGCTGATCCAGCGCCTGCGAGACGTCGGCGCGGAGCGAGCCAGCGCCGTCGACGACGAGGGCCGGGTCTCCGAACGGCGCGGGCGCGAACGTCATCGGGTTCAGCGGGCGGGCCTTGTTCACCACGACCCATTCGCGGGCAGGGTCCCCGAGATCGACGCAGGGCGCGTTGCCCGCCACGACCGCCGCCCGAAACGCTGCCCCTCCGCCGAACGCGGCGACGACGGCGTCATCGCCGCCCGAGGAGAGCGCCGCCTGCACCGCCGCCTGTGCGCACGGATTCGCCGCGACCACGCCGCCCAGCGTGACCTGAGGCAGCTCCTTCGCGGCCGGCGGCATCGCGATCGCCGCGGTCGCCTGCGCGCCACTCGCCCCCGATCCGCCCCCCGGGCCGGAAGACGCAGAGCCGTCGGCGAGCGCCCAGAGTGCGCCGATCAGCGCCACAGCCAGCCCGATCGTGACGAACAGTCGGAACACCACGCGCGGATCCATGCCGCGAGCGCGCGTCGGGTGCCTCGGGGATGTCACGGATCCATTCTCACCGCCGCACCTGAACGTCTGCGACATTCGAAGATTCTCTCGATCCGCTCTTGACTCACTCTCGTTGTTATGTTCGAATATTGACATGAGGTGGCACGGGCAGAGGATCGACGAGACCGACGCGCAGGCGCTCCCGGGCATGGAGAATCGCACCGGGTTCCTGCGCACGGTGACGACGCCGGAGTTCGCGGGGATGACGTTCCACGAGGTGCTCGCGAAGTCGGCCTTGAATCACGTCCCCGGCCCGTCGAAGATGCCGTTCGACTGGACGATCAACCCGTACCGCGGATGCAGTCATGCCTGCTTTTACTGCTTTGCTCGCGGAACGCACACGTATCTGGACCTCGACGCCGGGCATGACTTCGACTCGCAGATCGTCGTCAAGGTGAACGTGGCCGAGACGCTCGAGACTGAACTGCGACGCGGATCCTGGCGGCACGAGACCGTCGCGCTCGGCACGAACACCGACCCGTACCAGCGGGCGGAGGGGCGATATCGGCTGATGCCGGGGATCATCCGGGCGCTGGCCGACTCGGGCACGCCGTTCTCGGTTCTCACGAAGGGGACGCTGATCCGCCGCGACATCCCGCTGCTGGTCGAGGCGGCGACGCACGTGCCGGTCGACGTGCAGCTGTCGATCGCGATGTTCGATGAGTCTCTGCGGGAGGCGATCGAGCCCGGGGCGCCGAGCACGCAGGCGCGGCTCGACACGGTGCGAGCACTCAGCGACGCGGGGTTCCGGGTGGGGGTGTTCCTGATGCCAATCCTGCCGCATCTGACCGATTCGGTCGGCGCGATCGACGGGGCGCTGCGACGGATCGCCGAGGCAGGCGCGGATCACGTCATCTACGGCGCGCTGCATCTGCGGGCAGGGGTCAAGCCGTGGTTCCTGCAGTGGCTGTCCGAGCACCGTCCCGACCTGCTGAGCTCGTACCGCGAGCTCTACCCCGGCACGGCCGCGGAGGCTCCCAAGGACTACCGGAAGTGGCTCGCACGGAGGGTGCGGCCCCTGATCCGCCTGCACTCACTCGAGGCGCTGCATTCGGACGACCGGCCGGCCCGGGGCAGCAGGACCACGACGGGCGCCGGCGCCGGTGTGCGGCAGGCCCCCGTGCCGACGCTGTTCTAGCCGTCCCTGGAGAGCCGCCCCCTGGGGAGTCGTCCGCTCAATACCAGTCGGTGGCCTGCGAGTGGCCCCAGGCCGAGCAGGGGGTGCCGTAGACGCTGGAGATGTAGCCGAGGCCCCACGTGATCTGCGTGGTCGCGTTGGTCTCCCAGTCGCTGGCGATGCTCGCCATCTTGTCGCCGGGCAGCGCCTGCGGGATGCCCGTCGCGCCGGACGAGTTGTACGCCTGGTAGTTCCAGCCGGACTCCTTGTTCCACAGCGAGTTCAGGCACTGGAACTGGTCACCGCCCCAGCCGTACTGGCTCGCCATGATCTGCTGGGCCGTGGCGCGGGCGCCATCCGGGGTGTTCGCCGTGGCCTGGGCCTCGGCGGCGGCCTGCGCTGCGGCCGCCGCTGCCGCCGCAGCCGCGTCAGCCGCTTGCTTCTGCGCGACGGCCGTGGTCAGGTTGGTGCGCACCTCGGTGACCTGCGATTCCACCTTCTCCGCGTAGTCGGCGACAGCGACCGCGAGCGTCGTGTGCGGAGCAGCCTTGTCGTTCGCGGCACCCGAGAGCACGTCGTGCGCCGAGCGCAGCCCCGTCGCGTCGACGACCTTCTTGGCCTGGCCGAGGTCGAGCCCCGAGGCCTTCACGTCCGCGTTCACGGCGGCGGCATCGGCCAGCGCCGTCTTCGCCGTGTCGAGCGCAGCGCGCACCTGCGAACGCTGGTTGTACGCGGTGACGGCGTCGACCTGGGCCTGAGCCGGAGCGGCGGAAGCCACGGCCGGGCCGACCAGTGCCGCCCCTCCGACGGCGACGACGCCGAGCAGCGCTGCGGCGCCGATGAGTGTGATGGTCTTGCTGCGGGAAGAGCGGAACAACGGGGTTCTAGACATGACGAGTAACGATCCTTGGAGTCTTCGCACCGCTCGAGCAGCGGCTAGGCGCCCTCGGGTCGGGCGCACAAGGTAACGATCCTGCATCACTGAGTCTGGGAGACCCCCGCGAAGCGGGCGTATGCAGCAGAATCTTTTACCCGATTCCCAGGTTGGGGAGGTCACGCACCCGGGCGCCCGGTGATCCGGATCCGATGTCGGCGGCCGCGCGTACCGTGGCCGCATGGTGACGCTCCGCCCCTGGCAACCCGCAGACCGGCCGCTGCTCGACGGCTTCAACACCGCCGAGATGACGGCGCATCAGGTCCGCCCCGAGTCCGCCGAGGAGCTGGAGAAGCGCCATCGCCGCTATCTCCGCACCGACCTGCCCGGAGCGATGCTCGTCATCTGCGTCGGCGAAGACGCCGTCGGAGCGATCGGCTATTGGGAGAACGACGAGGACGCCGACGCGGTGGTCTGGGAGACGGGATGGAGCGTGCTGCCCGAGTTCCAGGGCCGAGGGCACGCCGGAAGCGCACTCGCGACGCTCATCGGCATCGTCCGGGCCGAGGGCACGCATCCCGAGATCCACGCCTATCCGGCGGTCGACAACGCCCCCTCGAACGCGCTCTGCCGGCACGCCGGCTTCACGCTGCGTGGAACCAGGCCTTTCCCGTTCCGCGGCGAGGAGCTCCTCAGCAACGACTGGGCGCTCGTTCTCTGAGCGTCGCCGTCAAGCGCTTTTGGTACGACGAAGGGCCGGGAACACCCGATCCGCACAGCGGATCCGGGTTCTCCGGCCCTTCGGCAGGGAGGCTCGCGCTCGGCGAGCCCTCGCTCAGGAGGTGAGCGCCTCGGCGGTCGGCACGCGACCGGAGATCTCCTCGAGGAGGTCGTCACCCAGGCGGGCGTTCTCGAACGGGGCCTCGATCTCGGCACGGTCGAGCAGCTCGGTCATCCGGCGCTGACGCTGACGCGTGATCAGCGTCACCACACGACCGGTGTTGCCCGCGCGGCCGGTGCGGCCCGAGCGGTGCAGGTACGTCTTGTACTCGTCCGGGGCGTCGGCCTGGACGACGAGGTCGATGTCGTCGACGTGGATTCCGCGCGCGGCGACGTCGGTCGCCACGAGCACGTTGACGCGACCCGAGGTCAGCTTGTGCAGGTTGCGCGTGCGCTTGGCCTGGTTCAGGTCGCCGTGCAGCGAGACCGCGGGGATCCCGGCGTCCTCGAAGGCCTCGGCGAGCTGCTCGGCGTAGGCGCGCGTGCGGGAGAAGACCAGGGTGCGGCCATCACGGTCGACAAGCGAGGTGAGGATGTCGGCCTTGTCGCGGTGCTCGATCACGAGCACGCGGTGCTCGATCGTGCTGGACTCCTGCGTCTCGCCGGCGACCTCGAAGACGGCCGGGTCGACCAGGAACTCGTCCACCAGGGCCGCGACCTCGCGGTCGAGCGTCGCGGAGAACAGCAGCTTCTGGCTGCCGTCACCGGTCGCACGCAGGATCCGCTGCACCGGCTCGACGAACCCGAGCTCGCACATGTGGTCGGCCTCGTCGAGCACGACGATCCGCACGTCGGAGAGGTCGAGCTTGCCCTGATTGATCAGGTCCTCGATGCGGCCCGGAGTGCCGATCACGATGTCGACGCCCTTCTTCAGCGCGCCCACCTGGCGCGCCTGCGGCACACCGCCGTAGATCTGCGTGGTGAACAGGCCGACGCTGCGCGCGATCGGCTGCACGGTGCGGTCGATCTGCAGGGCGAGCTCGCGCGTCGGGGCGAGGATGATCGCCCGCGGGGTGCGGCCGAACTCGCGCTTCTTGCCCTTCTGGGACTGCAGGATGCTCTCCACGAGCGGAGCGCCGAACGCGATGGTCTTCCCGGATCCGGTGCGCCCGCGGGCGAGCACGTCGCGGCCGGCGAGCACGGCGGGGATGGAGGCCGCCTGGATCGGGAACGCGGTCGCCGCGCCCATCCCGGTCAGGATCTCGACGATGTTGGATCCGAGACCCAGATCCCCGAAGGTCACGTCCGCGACCTCGGCGGCCTCGACGGTCTGCGCGATCAGGCGCTCGTGGACGACGTCCTCGCCGATCTCGTGCTTCGGAGCACGATCGGCGGTGCGGTTCCAGTCGTCGCGGGCCGGGCGCTCGGTGCGACGGGGACGGTCATCGCGCTGCGGGTGATCGTTGCGCTCGAAGCGCGGGCGCTCGGTGCGGTCGTTGCGCGGGCGCTCGGTGCGGTCGAACGAGGGACGCTCGGTCCGTGCGGCACGATCGTCGTAACGCGGACGGTCATCCCGCTGCGGGCGATCGTTGCGCTCGAAGCGCGGACGATCGGTCCGTGCGGCGCGGTCGTCGTAGCGGGGGCGGTCGTCGCGCTGGGGACGGTCATTCCGGTCGAAACGGGGACGGTCATCGCGCTGCGGGCGGTCGTTGCGCTCGAAGCGCGGGCGCTCGGTGCGGCCGGCACGATCATCGCGCTGCGGGCGGTCGCTCCGGTCGAAACGCGGACGCTCGGTGCGGCGGTCGTCGAAACGCGGACGGTCATCGCGCTGCGGACGGTCACTCCGGTCGAAACGCGGACGGTCATCCCGCTGGGGGCGGTCGTTGCGGTCGAAACGCGGACGCTCCGTCCGACCGGCACGGTCGTCATAGCGCGGACGGTCATCCCGCTGCGGACGGTCGCTGCGGTCGAAACGGGGACGGTCATCCCGCTGCGGGCGGTCGTCGCGACGATGCGGGGCATCGACGCGGCCGGACTCGGCGCGGTTGCGGATCGAGCGAGACTCGTCACGGCCGGCGCGCTCCTGCGCGGACCAGCGCTGCTTCGGCGCGCGCTCGCCGGCGGCGGCCGCGGGCTCGGCGCGGTAGCCGCGGTGGTTCGGTGAACGGCTGCCAGGGCGGGAGTCGACGCGACGGTCGTCACGGGCCGGACGGGCATCGCGGTCGAAGCCGCCGCGCGCGGCGTCGCCGTCGCGGGCCGGGCGAGCCTGCGCGTGGCGGTCGTGGAACGGCGTCTTCTTGGCGTAGCGCGGCTCGAAGTTGGCCGACGGTCGTCCGCCCTTGGGCTTGTGGTTCTTGGGCATGGGGGTGTCCTTGTCTGGTTCTCGCACGAGAACAGCGCCCGTCGCCCTCCTGGGGCGCGGACATACCCGGGCAGCCTTCGGCCGGGGGCCATTCATGTGATGGATAAGCGCCCGGCGATGGATCCGCCGGCTCACCATCGGCCCCTGGGCTCACACGTTCGCACACATCCGCGCCCGACGGGGATCCCGTGGGGCTGCGGTTGCCCGAAGCCGACGTTCCACTCTACCGGAGCCTCCTGAGAGTCCGCCCCGATCGACGCGGCCGGATCCGGCGCCCGGATCCGCTCGGCGCACACTGACCGCGCGGCTCTACGATGGCGGGATGAGCACTCCGACCGGCGTCCAGATCCACCTCGAAGCAGGCGGGGTCCGCGCGCAGATCTCTCAGGTCGGCGCGTCACTGCGCCACCTCGTCGTCGGCGGCACGACAGTCGTCCCGCCGTACCCCGAGGACCAGCCCGCTCCCGCCTGTGCCGGCGTCGTGCTCGTACCCTGGCCGAATCGGATCCGCGACGGGATCTGGATCGACGGCGACGAGACCCGCGCCCTGGCGATCACCGAGCCGAAGCTGAACAACGCGATCCACGGCCTGCTGCGCTATTCGGCGTACGAGATCGCCGAGCGGAGCGAAGGATCCGTGCTGCTGCGCGCCGACGTCGTGCCGCAGCTCGGCTACCCGTACCTGCTCGAGACGTCGGTGCGGTACACGCTGGATGCGGACGGGATCACCGCGGAGCACACGATCGTGAACCGCTCCGCCACTCCCGCGCCCGTCGCCCTCGGCACGCACCCGTACGTCACGATCGGCGACACGGATCCGCGCGAGCTACGACTCCGGATCCCCGCCGAGACCTTCTTCGAGACCGATGACCGGCTGCTGCCGGTCGGCGAATCCCCGGTCTCAGGCGGCACCGACCTGCGCACGCCGCGGCGCCTCGCCGACCTGCAGCTCGACACCGGTTTCGCGACACTGCGCCGCGACGCGGACGGTCTCGTGCGCAGCACCCTCACCGCCGAAGACGGCCGGGTCGCCACGCTGTGGCAGGGAGAGGGCCTGGACTACCTGCAGGCGTACACGAACACCTCCTACCCGGGGCAGGAGCTCGTGGTCGCCCTCGAGCCGATGTCCGCCCCCGCGGAGGGGTTCAACTCCGGGCGCGGGCTGCGCCGGCTGGCGCCAGGGGACACCTGGACCGCGCAGTGGGGCGTGTCGCTCACGGTCTGACGCGTCCGGTCTGACGCGCACGGTCTGCGCTCCCGGATCCCCGCGTGTTGGGTGGGATACCCTGCTCGATGGAGGTCTTCCGGGATGCGGGCGCACACCTCCACAGGGTGAAAGGTTCGGCATGGCCGCGAAGGCTCCCACCACCGTCCAGTCGGTCACGCGCGTGTTCGACCTGCTCGAGCTCATCGCCGATGCCGGCGGCTACCTGACGATCAGCCAGATCGCCCCGATGGCCGGCCTCCCCCTCACCACCACGCATCGCCTGCTGCAGACGCTGATCGAGTGCGGCTATCTGCGTCAGCTGTCCGACCGCAGCTACGCGCTCGGACCGCGCCTGGTGCGCCTCGGCGAGATCGCGAACCGGCAGTTCGGCGCGATCGCGATGCCGCAGCTGAAGTCGCTCGTGGCAAGCCTGGGCGAGACCGCGAACCTCGCGACGCTGGATGGCGACCGCGTCGTCTACCTCTCGCAGGCGCCGTCGCCGCACGCGATGCGGATGTTCACCGAGGTCGGCGGGCGCGCGCACCTGCACTCCACCGGCGTGGGCAAGGCGATCCTCGCCCAGCTCACCGACGCGCAGGTGCGCACGATCGCCGCGCGCACCGGCCTGCCGTCGTCGACACCGCAGTCGATCGTCTCGATCGAGGTGCTGCTGGAGGACCTCGCACTCACGCGCGAACGCGGCTACGCGATCGATGACGGCGAGCACGAGATCGGCGTGCGCTGCTACGCGACGATCGTGCCGCACATGTCGGCGTTCACGGCGTTGTCGGTGTCGGTGCCGATGTCGCGCGTCGATGACCGATTCGCGGAGCGCGCCGTCCCGCTGATGCACGCGACCGCCGCGGAGATCTCCGCGGTCGCCAACGCGGTGTGACCCGAGCGATCCCCCCACGGCGCGCCGGTCTCGTGACCGCGCACCCTCTTGACCACGCACCCTCTTGACCATGCGCCGCGATCCGACGTAAGCTTTCCATGTTCCAGAATCACTTTTCCGATTGTCGGAAACTTCTGGGACGGTGAAGGCGAGAAGAGGCGATGACGCCGACCCAGACGGCTGACGCCGACCCCTTGTCCTGACACTTCCCACGCGGCACGATCGCCTTAGGACGGCGATCGGATGTGTCGCCGGATCCGAGGAGACTCCATGACTGACATCGCCGTCACGGTCAACGGTCGGCACCGCCCGCTCGCGGGCACGCCCACGCACGCCACCGCGCTGGACTGGCTGCGGGAGAGCGGCCTCTCCGGCAGCAAGGAGGGCTGCGCGGAGGGCGAATGCGGCGCCTGCGCGATGCTGCTCGCCACCCCGGCCGCCGACGGCGGCACCACGTGGACCCCGGTCAACGCCTGCCTCGTGCCGGTCTACGCCCTCGACGGCCAGGAGGTCGTCACCGCGGAAGGACTCGGATCCGTCGACGACCTGCACCCCGTGCAGGCGAAGCTCGCCGAGGGCGGCGGATCCCAGTGCGGCTACTGCACCCCCGGCTTCGCCTGCAGCATGGCGGGCGAGTACTACCGCGCCGACCGCACGGCCGTCTCGGTCCCTGAGCCTGTCGAAGGGTCCGACGCATCCTGCCCGGTCCATGAGCCTGTCGAAGGGCACGACTCGGAGCACGGCCCGAACGGCTTCGACCTGCATGCACTGAGCGGCAACCTGTGCCGCTGCACCGGCTACCGCCCGATCCGCGACGCCGCCTACACGCTCGGTTCGCCCGAGGCCGATGACCCGCTGCAGCAGCGCCTCGCCCAGCCCGCCCCGGATCCGGTCCCCACCGACGCCGAGATCGACGGCGCCCGCTTCGTGCGGCCCGCGACGCTCGTCGAGGCGCTGCGGATCCTCCGCGACGAGAAGGATGCCCTTCTCGTCGCCGGATCCACCGACTGGGGCGTCGAGGTGAACATCCGCGGCCGCCGCGCGCCGCTCGTCGTCGCGATCGAGCAGCTCCCCGAGCTGCGCACGCTGACGATCGAAGACGATGTGGTCGAGATCGGCGCCGCCCTCCCGCTCTCCGAGGTGGAGAAGCGCCTGGACGGCCGGATCCCGCTGCTCGCCCAGCTGTTCCCGCAGTTCGCCTCGCGGCTCATCCGCAACCGCGGCACGTTCGGCGGCAACCTCGGAACCGGATCCCCCATCGGCGACACCCCGCCGGCGCTGCTCGCCCTGCGCGCGAGCGTCGTGCTCGCCTCGCTCTCCGAGAACGGCGCAGGCGTCGTGCTGCGCGAGGTCGACCTGGCCGACTACTTCACCGGCTACCGGCAGACCGTCAAGCGCCCCGGCGAGCTGATCCAGGCGATCCGGATCCCGCTGCCGCTTGCCACCACGACCGCGTTCCACAAGATCGCCAAGCGCCGCTTCGACGACATCTCCAGCGTCGCCGTCGCCTTCGCGCTCGACATCGACGGCGGCGTCGTGACCGCCGCGACCATCGGCCTGGGCGGCGTCGCGGCGACTCCGCTGCGCGCCCGCGCCACCGAAGAGTCGCTGATCGGCAAGCCGTGGAACATCGCCACCGTCAAGGCGGCCGCCGAGATCCTGCGCAGCGAGGGCACCCCGATGTCCGACCACCGCGCCAGCAGCGACTACCGCTCGCACATGCTGCGCACCTCTCTGCTCAAGCTCTACAGCCAGACCGTGATCGAATCGAAGGAGGTGTCGGAGTGAGCACTCTCGCCGACCGCCCGGAGAACCCCGTCGTCGGCGTGCGCGCCGCCCACGAGAGCGCCGCCCTGCACGTCACGGGCGCCGCGATGTACACCGACGACATCGCGGAGCAGACCGCCGGCGTGCTCACTGCCTGGCCGGTGCAGTCCACGAACGCGCATGCCAAGGTCACCATCGACGTGTCCGGCGCCTACGACGTGCCCGGGGTCGTGCGGGTCCTCACCGCCGACGACGTGCCGGGCCTCAACGACGCAGGGATCCGCAACGACGAGCCGCTGTTCCCGAGCGAGGCCATGTTCTACGGCCACGCCCTGGTCTGGGTGCTCGGCGAGACGCAGGAGGCCGCCCGCCTCGGCGCCGAGCGCGTCACCGTCGAATACGAGCCGCTGCCGTCGCTGATCACCGTGCAGGACGCGCTCGACGCGCAGTCGTTCCAGGGCACCCCGCGCACGGTGCAACGCGGCGACGCCGCGGCCGGTCTCGCCGCCTCGACGCACGTCTTCGAGGGCGTCACCGAGTTCGGCGGCCAGGAGCACTTCTACCTCGAGACGCACGCCTCCTTCGCGATCCGCGACTCGGAGGGGCAGTACTTCATCCAGTGCTCGACGCAGCACCCCACCGAGACCCAGGATCTGGTCTCGCACGTGCTCGGGATCCCCGCGAACGAGGTCACCGTGCAGTGCCTGCGGATGGGCGGCGGCTTCGGCGGCAAGGAGATGCAGCCGCACGGCTTCGCCGCGATCGCAGCCCTCGGCGCCAAGCTCACCGGACGCCCGGTGCGGCTGCGGCTGAACCGCACGCAGGACATCACGATGACCGGCAAGCGGCACCCCTTCCACATCGCCTGGAAGGTGGGCTTCGATGAGAACGGCCTGCTGCAGGCGCTCGACACCACCCTCACCTGTGACGGCGGCTGGTCGATCGACCTGTCCGAGCCGGTGCTGGGCCGCGCCCTGTGCCACCTGGACAACTCGTACTGGATCCCCAACGTGCACGCCTACGGGCAGATCGTGAAGACGAACAAGACCTCGAACACCGCCTACCGCGGCTTCGGCGGACCCCAGGGCGTCTTCCTCATCGAGGACATCCTCGGCCGGGTCGCGCCGCAGCTGGGCATCGATCCGCTCGAGCTGCGCCGGAAGAACTTCTACCAGCCCGGCCAGAGCACCCCCTACGGTCAGCTCATCAAGGACGCCGACCGCCTGGAGACGATCTGGGGCCAGCTGAGCGACGAGGCCGATGTGGCTGCGCGGCGCGCGGCGATCGCGGACTTCAACGCCGGAAGCGCCCACGTCAAGCGCGCGCTGTCGATGACGCCGATCAAGTTCGGCATCTCGTTCAACTTCGCGGCGTTCAACCAGGCCGGCGCCCTCGTGCACATCTACAAGGACGGCTCGATCCTCGTCAACCACGGCGGCACCGAGATGGGCCAGGGCCTGCACACGAAGATGCTGCAGGTCGCGGCCACCGCGCTCGGGGTCGAACTGCACCAGGTGCGCCTCGCCCCGACCCGCACCGACAAGGTGCCGAACACCTCGGCGACCGCGGCGTCGTCCGGCGCCGACCTCAACGGCGGCGCCGTGAAGAACGCGTGCGAGCAGATCCGCGACCGGCTCGCGAAGGTCGCCGGACGCATGCTCGGCGTCGACGAGCGCGACGTGCGCTTCGGCGGCGGCTTCGCGACGGCGCTCGGTGCGCCCGTGAACCGCGTCACCTGGGGCGAGGTCGTCAAGGCCGCGTACTTCCAGCGCGTGCAGCTGTTCGCCGCCGGCTACTACCGCACCGAGGGCCTGCACTGGAACCCGGAGATCATGCAGGGATCCCCGTTCAAGTACTTCGCGTATGGCGCGGCCGCCACCGAGGTCGAGGTGGACGAGTTCACCGGCGCCTATCGCGTGCGCCGGGTCGACATCGTGCACGACGTGGGCGACTCGCTGTCGCCGATGCTCGACATCGGTCAGATCGAGGGCGCATACGTGCAGGGCGTGGGCTGGCTGACCCTCGAGGAGCTGCGCTGGGACGTCTCGGACGGCCCGCACCGCGGGCGCCTGCAGACCCAGTCCGCCTCGACGTACAAGCTGCCGAGCTTCTCCGAGATGCCGGAGGAGTTCCACGTGCGGCTGTTCGAGAACGCCCGCGAGGAGGGCGCCGTCTACGGCTCCAAGGCCGTGGGCGAGCCGCCGTTCATGCTCGCGTTCAGCGCGCGCGAGGCGATTCGAGACGCCGTGGCGGCCTTCGGCCCGGCCGGCCACTCGGTCGACCTCGCCTCCCCCGCGACGCCCGAGGCCGTGTTCTGGGCGGTCCGCACCGCCCAGGAGGCGGGTGCCGCAGCGGACGCGGGCGCCGAATCCGTCGAAGGCCGCGAGCTGATCACCGCCGACTGACCCACCAACCGAGTCGTCCCCGCCAGCGCACGCCAGGGGCCCGCTGGCGGGGACGACTCGATCACTTGAGGAGCACAGCACCATGGACTGGCTGGACGCGCTGCAGGAGCTGCGGGCGCGGCGGATCCCCGCCGTGATCGTGACCCTGGCGACCGTCCGCGGTCACGCCCCGCGCAACGGCGGCGCGAAGATGGTGGTCGCCCCCGACGCCGTGCACGGCACCGTCGGCGGCGGCAACCTCGAGGCCACCGCGATCGAGCAGGCGCGGCGCATGCTCGCCGACGGCGCGGCCGAGCCGGAGCTGCTCACGCTCACGCTGAGCGACAAGGCCGTCACCGAGTACGGCGTGCAGTGCTGCGGAGGAGAGGTCACCATGCTGCTCGAACCGATCAGGGTCACCCCCGCCGTCGCCGTGTTCGGCCTCGGCCATGTCGGCCTCGAGCTGGCCAGGATCCTCGCCCGGCATGAGCTCGACCTGACCCTCGTCGACTCCCGGGCCGAGATGCTGTCCGAGGAGCGCATCGGCGTTCCCGGGCAGAGCGGCATGCTCGGCGACGCGGTCGCCCGCGTGCGGATCGTGCACGCTCCTGTTCCCGAGGCCGCGCTGGCCGACCTCACCGCCGGCGCGCACGTGCTGGTCATGACGCACGACCACGTCGAGGATCTCGCGATCGTCGATCAGGCCCTGCGCACCGCGGACATCGGATCCCTCGGCCTGATCGGATCCGCCTCGAAGTGGGCGCGGTTCCGCAAGAAGCTGCACGAGCTCGGCCAGACGGATGACGACCTCGCCCGGGTGACCACGCCGATCGGCGTGCCCGAGGTGACCGGCAAGCAGCCCGCAGTGATCGCCGTGAGCGTCGCCGCGCGGATCCTGCAGCTGATCGACGAAGCCGCGCCCGCCGCGTAGGCCTCGGCGCTTCGAGCCCCCTCCCCCTCCCTTGCCCTCCCTTCGGGCGGAGAACGCACGCTCGGGCGGAGGAATCGGACGGATCCTTCCGCCGGTGCGCGAGATCTCCTCCCGGACGAGAGCCCTGGGCCGCGTCACACGGAAGAAGCCCCGGACCGCGACGCGGACCGGGGCTTCTCGAGACGGAGTCAGTGGCCGAGCACCTGCTCCACCGGTCCACGCACGAAGTACAGCGCGAAGCCGGCGGCGACCACCCACATCAGCCAGTGCACCTTGCGCGACCGGCCGGAGAGGGCGTTGATGAGCGCCCAGGAGATGAACCCGACGCCGATTCCGTTGGCGATCGAGTAGGTGAGCGGCATCGTGACGATGGTGAGGAACGCGGGCAGCGCGACGGCGAACTTGTCGAACTTGATCTCGCGGATCTGCGCCATCATCATCGCGCCGACGACGACCAGGGCGGCGGATCCGACCTCGATCGGCACCACCAGGGTCAGCGGCGTCACGAACATCGAGAGCAGGAACAGCACGCCGACCACGACTGAGGCGAGGCCGGTGCGGGCGCCCTCGCCGATGCCGGAGGCGCTGTCGACGTAGACCGTGTTCGACGAGGTCGAGGTCATGCCGCCGGCGACCGCGCCGAAGCCCTCGACGACGAACGCAGAGCGGAGCCGCGGGAACGTGCCGTCCTTGTACGCCAGCCCGGCGTTCTTGGCGAGCCCGGTCATCGTGCCCATCGCGTCGAAGAAGTTCGAGAAGACCAGGGTGAAGACGAGCATCGTGGCCGACAGGGCGCCGATCCGGCCGAAGGCGCCGAACAGGTCGAACTGGCCGACGAGACCGAAGTCGGGGATGGTCACCCACGAGCTGGGCAGCTGCGGGATCGTCATGTGCCAGCCGTTCGGATCCTTGACGGACGGGCCGAGCTGGAGCACCGACTGCGCGATGAGCGCGACGATCGTGGACGCGACGATGCCGATCAGGATGCCACCCGGCACCTTGCGCGCCACCAGGATCCCGATGAGCACGACGCCGAACAGGAAGATCAGGGTCGGAACGGAGCTGATGGATCCGCCTTCGCCCAGCTGCACGGGCGGGCCGCCCGGGGTGCGGTTCACGAAGCCCGAGTCGACGAAGCCGATGAATGCGATGAACAGGCCGATTCCGACGGTGATCGCCGCCTTCAGGGGCTGCGGCACGGCGTGGAAGATCGCGGTCCGGATGCCGGTGGCTCCGAACACCACGATCAGCACGCCGTTGATGACGACGAGGCCCATCGCCTCCTGCCAGGTCACCTGGCCGACGACCGCGACGGCGAGGAAGGAGTTGATGCCGAGCCCGGCGGCGAGCGCGAACGGCAGCCGCGCGACGACTCCGAACAGGATCGTCATCACGCCGGCGGTCAGGCCGGTCGCGGCGCCGATCTGAGCGGCCTGCAGCGCGTGCCCGACGACGTCCTTGGTGCCGCCGAGGATCAGCGGGTTGAGGATCACGATGTACGCCATGGTGACGAAGGTCACGATGCCGCCGCGGAGCTCGCGGCCCACGGTCGAGCCGCGCCGGGTGATCCCGAAGTAGCGGTCGAGCGCGTTCTTGGGGGCCACATCGACCGTCGAGGTCGCCCCGGTCTTGAGGGGAGGATGGCTGTCCGCGGTGCGGGAGAACGGCGACGAGCTGTCCTCTTCGGGCGTGGATGTAGGAGTCGATGACGTCATTGTCTTGTCCTTCTCGATGTTCGGGAGAGTCAGTACTCGATGCGACTGGTGGTGGCGCTCCACTCGGCGAAGGGCGCGACGCGCTCCTCGGCCGGCAGCGCGATGTCGGTGACGGGCATGACCTCTCGGTCCTCCGGTCCGCCCTCGAAGTAGCGGTAGAAGACCGCGTCGTCGAAGCCGGCGTCGGCGGCGTCGTCGCGGTTCGCGGCGAAGTACACCCGGTCGATGCGCGCCCACAGCGAGGTGGCCAGGCACATCGGGCAGGGCTCGCAGCTGGTGTAGAGCACGGCGCCGGAGAGGTCGAAGGTGCCCAGGCCCTGGCAGGCGCTGCGGATCGCGGTCACCTCGGCGTGGGCGGACGGGTCGAGGTTCGCGGTGACGCGGTTGACCCCTTCGAAGACCTGCCCGTCGGCCGAGACGACGATGGCGCCGAACGGTCCGCCGGAGTTGCGGACGTTGTCGGTGGCGAGGGCGACGGCTCGAGCCAGATACTCGGCCGGCGTGGTCCCGACGGCGGATGCGGGCGCGGTTGTATTCATGCGGAGAGCTTCCTTGCTTTCGTCGCAGTGATACGGCTTATCGGGTCGGGCCCCGAGTCGGGCCGTTCCACGAGATATACGTCGAACCGCTAGGTTTCTTCCGTCCCACGGCCCCTGATGGGGCTTCGGGCTGGATCGACTGTAACAGCGAACCGCGCATCCGTCCATCCTTTTTCGGAACTTCGCTTCCACCTAGCGAGAACTGGAGTTGTTGTTCCGCACCTGCGGCGCTATCCTCACGTTCATGACGCATTTTCGGATCCGGGAGGCCGCGAGCCTGCTCGGCGTGAGCGATGACACCATCCGCCGGTGGGCCGGGGAGGGGATCCTCACGCTCTCCCGCGACGCGAGCGGGCACCAGGTGGTCTCCGGCGCCGAGCTCGCGGAACGGGCGCAGGCCATTGCGGCCGAGACGGACGAGGACGGCGTGCTGCGCAGCGCCCGCAACCGCTTCACCGGGCTCGTCACGAAGGTGCGCGTCGACGGGCTGATGGCCCAGGTCGAGCTGCAGAGCGGCCCGCATCGGGTCGTGTCGCTGATGACCGCCGAGGCCGCGGAAGAACTCGGCCTCGAGGTCGGATCCAAGGCCGTGGCCGTCGTGAAGGCGACCATGGTCATCGTCGAGACCGAGAGGACGTCGTCCTGATGACCCGTCGCACCCTCCCCGCCCTGGCGGCCACGGCGCTCGCCGCCGTCCTCGCGCTCGCCGGATGCTCCGCGCCCGGGGCGAGCCCGAGCACGTCCCCGACGCCGAGCGCGACCGCCACCAGCACTGCGAGCGGCGAGCTCACGGTCTTCGCCGCGGCCTCGCTGAGCGGCGCGTTCGCGAAGATCACGGACGCGTTCGAGGCCGAGAATCCGGGCGTCACCGTCACGCCGATCACCTACGACGGATCCTCGACCCTCGCCACGCAGATCATCGCGGGCGCCCCGGTCGACGTGTTCGCCTCGGCGGATCAGAAGAACATGGACAAGGTCTCCCAGGCCGGGCTCGCCGGAACTGTGCCCGTGTTCACCACGAACGTGCTGCAGATCGCGGTCGCGCCCGGCAACCCGCATCACGTGACCGGCCTGTCGTCGCTGACGGACCCGAGCCTCAAGGTCGTGCTGTGCGCGCCGGCGGTGCCCTGCGGGAACGCCGCGAAGACCCTGCTCGACGCCGCGGGCGCCGCGGTGACGCCCGCGAGCGAGGAGCAGAACGTCACGGCCGTGCTCGCCAAGGTCAAGGCGGGCGAGGCCGACGCGGGCCTCGTGTACACGACCGATGTGAAGGCGGCCGGCAGCGCCGTCACCGGGGTCGCGATCCCCGGCGCGGACAAGGCGATCAACTCGTACCCGATCACGGTGCTGAAGGGCGCGAAGAACCCGAAGGCCGCCACCGCGTTCGTCGACTTCGTGCGCTCGCCCGCCGGGCAGCGGATCCTGAAGGATCTCGGGTTCGGCGCCTGATGACCCATCCGGACGGCGCGGAACCGTTCGTCGCGTCGCCCGGCGGGCGGCGTGGCGAACGCCTGCCCGTCTGGCTGCTGATCCCGGCCGGCATCGCCGTGCTGCTGCTGGTGCTGCCGTTCGTCGCGCTGCTCGTGCGGCTGAACTGGGCGACGGTGCCCGCCGCGGTGACCTCGCCCGAGGCCCTGCAGGCGCTCGGCCTGTCGCTCGCGACCGCAGCGATCGCGACCGTCATCTGCGCCGTGCTGGGGATCCCGCTCGCGGTCGTGATCGCACGCAGTCCTGGCTGGCTCGCGGCGACGCTGCGCACGCTCAGCACCCTGCCGCTCGTGCTGCCGCCGCTGGTCGGCGGCATCGCCCTGCTCGCGCTGCTCGGCCGCAACGGACTGCTGGGCGCCACCCTGGCCGTCGCCGGGATCCAGATCCCGTTCACGACCGCCGCCGTCGTGATCGCGCAGACCTTCGTCGCCCTGCCGTTCCTGGTGATCGCGATCGAGGGGGCCTTGCGCGCGATCGGCACCGAGCACGAGCGAGTGGCCGCCGGGCTCGGTGCGAGCCGGTTCACCGTGTTCCGCCGTGTCACGCTGCCCCTCGCCGCCCCCGGACTGATCGCGGGCACCGTGCTGTGCTTCGCGCGCGCTCTCGGCGAATTCGGCGCGACGGCTCTTTTCGCCGGCAACTCCGCCGGCGTCACGCGCACCATGCCGCTCGCGATCTACACGGCGTTCAACGGCGCGGGCGTCGACGAGGACACGGCGATCGCGCTGTCGCTCATGCTGATCCTCGTCGCGATCGCGGCGCTCGTGCTGGTGCGCGGCTGGCGGCCGGGAGCCGTGCGATGACCGGGCCGATGACGGTCGACCTGCGTGCGACGCGAGGCGCGTTCCGGATGGCGGCTGCGTTCGAGGTCGCACCGGGCGAGATCCTCGCGGTGATCGGGCCGAACGGATCCGGGAAGTCGACCCTCCTGGACGCGATCGCCGGGCACCTCCCTGCGACCGGACACGTGTCGATCGGCACGCGGGTGCTCGACGCACCCGAGGGCGCCCGCCGTGCGGTCCGCGTTCCTCCGGCCGAGCGTCGCATGGCGCTGCTCGGCCAGCGTGCGCTGCTGTTCCCGCACCTCTCGGTGCTCGAGAACGTGGCGTTCGGACCCCGCGCGCAGGGCGTCCCGCGCGCGGAGGCGCGGCGCCGAGCCCGGGCACGACTGGAGGAGGTCGGGCTCGGCGCCTTCGCGCCGCGACGCCCCGCGGCGCTGTCCGGCGGCCAGCAGCAGCGCGCCGCGATCGCCCGTGCTCTCGCCGCCGCCCCCGAGGTTCTGCTGCTGGACGAGCCGTTCGCGGCGCTCGATGCGCAGACCGCCGCGCAGGCCCGGCGGCTGATCGCCGCGCAGCGCGACGACGCGGGGATCCCGGTCGTGCTGGTCACCCACGATCCGATGGACGCGCTGCTGCTCGCGACGAGGACCCTCGTGATGCAGGGCGGATCCGTCGTGCAGTCCGGCCCCACCGCCGAGGTGCTCGGTCATCCGCGCTCCGACTTCGTCGCGGCCGTGGCGGGCGTGAACCGGGTCGTCGTGACGGGCGCCGGATCGGGAGCGGTACGGAGCCCGGGCGACCTCACGCTGCGCGGTCACGGCGATCCGCTGGGCGAGGGCGAGCACGGCACGGCGGTGTTCGCCCCGGGATCCGTGCGGGTCCGGGCCGTGCCGGCGAGCTCCGCGCCCGAGGCCCTGTCACCGTCCGCGAACCGCTGGATCGGGACGGTCTCGCTGCTGGAGCCGCAGCCGGGAGGGATCCGTGTGCATTCGGCCGAGCAGCCGGGGATCGCGGTCGACTGCCCGTCCACGGTCGCCGTCGCGCTGGGCCTGCGCCCGGGGTTGCCGCTCGCGTTCGAGGTGGCCGCGGAGGACGTGTCGGTGCGCGCCGACCGAGCGCGCTGAGCGGGCCGGATCGCGTCTCGGGCATCGCAGCGGGTGCTACGGTTGACCACTCGAAAGGGGGTGACCGATGCTGATCACGCCGAACGCACGCCCGTCGGGAGCCTCCGACGCCGGGATCGCCGCGCCCACAGGGAGCGGGTCCGGCGCGCAGAGCGGGTCTCGACGCCTGCCGTCGACCGGCACCCTCGACGCGCGCGAACGGCCCCTGCACGACCTGCGGATCTCGGTCACCGACCGGTGCAACTTCCGCTGCGTGTATTGCATGCCGCGCGAGGTATTCGGCCGCGACTACGCATTCCTCGATCGACATGAACTGCTCACCTTCGAGGAGATCGAGCGGATCGCCCGGGCCGCGCTCTCCCATGGAGTCCGCAAACTCCGCCTCACCGGCGGGGAGCCGCTGCTGCGCCGCGGGCTCGAGGATCTCGTCGCACGCCTCGCCGCCCTCCGCACGCTCGACGGCACCAAGCCCGAGATCGCCCTGACCACCAACGGATCCGCCCTCGCCGTCAAGGCCGAGGCGCTGAAGGCGGCGGGCGTCGACCGCGTCACCGTCTCCATCGATTCCCTGGACGATCAGCTGTTCCGTCGCATGAACGACGTGGAGTTCCCGGTCGCGCGCGTGCTGCACGGTATCGACGCCGCCCAGGCCGCGGGCATGCCCGTGAAGCTCAACACCGTGGTCAAGCGCGGGCTCAACGATGGCGAGATCCTGAGCCTCGCCGAGCACTTCCGCGGCACCGGTCACGTGCTGCGCTTCATCGAGTACATGGACGTCGGCGCCACGAACGGGTGGAGCCTCGACGAGGTCGTGCCGTCGGCGGAGATCGTCGCGAGGATTGACGCACGCTTCCCGTTGGAACCGATCGCACCGACGGCGACGGGGGAGACGGCCAAACGCTGGCGCTACGTCGACGGATCCGGGGAGATCGGCGTGATCTCCTCGGTCACGAACGCGTTCTGCGGATCCTGCAACCGTGCCAGGCTGTCCACCGAGGGAAAGCTGTTCACCTGCCTGTTCGCGAGCGAGGGCCACGATCTGCGCGCGCTGCTGCGCGGCGGCGCGGACGACGCCGAGCTGTCCGCCGCGCTGGGAAGGATCTGGGGCGTGCGCGACGACCGCTACTCCGAGATCCGCTCCCAGCTCACCCCCGAGCTGCGCGCCGATCGCGCCCGCATCGAGATGAGCTACATCGGGGGCTGAGGCTCTTCGACCCCATCACGGCGTTTCGTCTCGCTGCTCCTTCGTCGCCGCTCGCTCAACGACCCCGGGGTGGCCTTTCGGGGTCGTTGAGCGAGCACCGAGCGCAGCGAGGAGGGAGACGAAACGGGTTTCACTCCCCCGGCGACGGTCAGAGCCCTACCCACTCCGAGACGCCGTCGGCGTAGTGCTGGCGCTTCCAGATGGGGACGCCGCGCTTGATCTCCTCGACCAGGCGCTCGCACGCCTCGAAGGCCTCCTTGCGGTGCCCCGCGGAGGCGGCGGCGAACAGGGCGACATCGCCGATCCGGAGGTCGCCGACCCGGTGCGCAGCCGCGACGAGAAGCCCCGTCTCCGCCGTGACACGCTCGACGATCTCCTCGAGGAACCGCTCCGCATCGGGGTGCGCGCGGTAGTCCAGCGAGCGCACGGACTGTCCGCCGTCGTGGTCGCGGACCACCCCGCAGAACATCACGGTCGCTCCGTGCGCGGCATCGCCGACCGCGGCCCGGATGACGGCCTCGTCCAGCGGCTCGTCGCTGATGATCGCGCGCTCGCTCACTTCGTCTCCCTTCGGTCGCTCAGCGCATCGCATGCGTCCGCCCCTTCCGTCGTCCCGCCCACGGCGGCGAATGCCCTGATCCCGCCGGCGAGGTAGCGCGCCTCGACACCGCGCTCGCGCAGCACCTGCACCGCTTGCCGTGAGCGCGGATCCTTCTCGCAGAAAACGACGAGCGGCCCGTCGCCCGTGTCGACGGACGCGGGGACCGCGACGCCGTCCTCGAGCGCACCGAGCGGCAGCGTCGCGGCGCCGGGAATCCCCCGCAGCAGCGTCTCGTGCGGCTCGCGCACATCGAGCAGCCGCACCCCGCCCTCTCGCCGCAGCCGCAGCACCTCCGCGGCCGACAGCGCCGAGGTGTCCTCGGCGGCGCCCGTGCCGCAGAACAGGTCGTAGTCGACCAGCCCCGTCACCGGCGCGGCGTCGTCGGCCCGCTCGAACCCGATCTCCCGGGTGCGCGCCGTGAGCGCGTCGTAGAACAGCACCCGGCCGACCAGCGGTTCGCCGACGCCGGTGATGAGTTTCACGACCTCAGTCGCCATGAACGATCCGATGGCCGTGCACAGACTCGCGAGCACCCCGCCGAGTTCGCAGGACAGCACCTCGTCGGCGGCCGGCGGCGCGGGGAACAGATCCCGGAACCCGACCTCGGGCACGGCGACTCCGACCTGCCCCTGGAAGCGCAGGATCGAGCCCCAGACCAGGGGCTTGCCGGCGAGGCGTGCCGCATCGTCGGCGAGATAGCGGGTGGGGAAGTTGTCGCTGCCGTCGACCAGGAGGTCGTACTCGGCGAGGATCGTGGGCAGCGTCTCGGCGGTCGCGCGTTCGCGATACGGGCGCACCAGGATCCCGGGGTCGATGTCGCGCACGGTGTCGGCGAGCGAGCCGACCTTGGACCGGCCGATGTCGTCCATGCCGTGACTGAGCTGGCGGTGCAGGTTGCTCAGTTCGACGACGTCGTCGTCGATGACGCCGATCGTGCCGACGCCGCTGCCGGCCAGCGCCGGGATGAGCGCGCTGCCGAGGCCGCCCGCGCCGATCACGAGCACCCTGGCCGCGCCGAGGCGGCGCTGCGCATCCTCGCCGAAGCCGGGCAGCATGAGCTGCCTGCTGTACCGGGCGATGCGTTCGGGCGGCAGTTCCGGCCCCGGCTCGACGAGCGCGATCATATGATCGAGTGTACGCGGGGAGATCCCCGTTGGCTCAAACTATTTCCGTATTATGGATTCGAGTTTCCGCAATACGGTCTAATCTGAAGGGCATGTCGATCGTCGCGATGCAGAGCGTGACCGTGCGGTACTTCGCCGCTGCCGCCGAGGCGGCCGGCCGCGACCAGGAGGAGCTCCCTGTCGCGGGGACGCTCGGCGCCCTCCGCGACGAGCTGCTGCGCCGCTACGGCGATCCGATGGCCCGGGTGCTGCGCTCCGGATCCTTCCTCATCGACGGCACGGTGAGCCGCGATCCTGACCGCCGGCTCGGCGAGAGGGTCGACATCCTCCCGCCGTTCGCGGGCGGCTGAGCCCGAGACGACGCACCGTGGGAGAACCGATGAGCGAATTGACGCACCTGCGGGCCGATGGCACCGCGCACATGGTCGACGTGACCGACAAGGCCGTGACCCGGCGGGAGGCGCGGGCGCAGGCGGTGCTGCAGACCACCGCCGAGGTGGTGTCGCGGATCGCCGACGGCACGCTCCCGAAGGGCGAGGCGCTGGGCACCGCCCGCATCGCCGGCATCATGGGCGCCAAGCAGACCTCGGCGCTGATCCCGCTCTGCCATCCGCTGCCGCTCAGCAAGGTGACCGTCGACTTCGAACCCAAGGACGACCGGATCCGGATCCTCGCCACCGCGGTCACGAAGGGCGTCACCGGTGTCGAGATGGAGGCGCTCACCGCCGCCAGCGTGGCCGCGCTCACGCTCTACGACATGATCAAGGCCGTCGACAAGCACGCCGTGATCACCGACATCCGGGTGCTCGCCAAGTCGGGCGGCAAGAGCGGCGACTGGTCGGCGGAATGACTCCGGGGCAGGCTGCGGCACGCTCGGCGACTGTCCTCGTCGTCTCCACACGTGCGGCCGCCGGGGTCTATGCCGACGAGACAGGGCCGATCATCCGCGACTGGCTGATCGCCCGCGGCTTCGCGACCGCCGAGCCGATCATCGCTCCGGACGCGGAGGTCGCCGAGGTGCTGCGCGCCACGCTCGCCCTCGCGCCGAGCCTGCTGCTCACGACCGGCGGCACGGGGCTCTCCCCTGACGACCGCACGCCGGAGGCGACCGCCGCCGTGCTCGACCGGGAGATCCCCGGCCTCATGGAGGAGCTGCGTCGCCGCGGCCTCGCCGCGACCCCGATGGCCCTGCTCACCCGCGGCGTCGCGGGCGTCGCCGGTCGCACGGTCGTGATGAACCTGCCCGGATCCCGCGGCGGGGTGCGCGACGGTCTCGCGGTGCTGGATCCGATCCTGGATCACCTGCTCGCTCAGGTGCGCGGCGCCGGCGACCACAGCTGACACCGGCCCGGGTGGCGATCCGCCATCGACGCGATCCTCGCGCACCCCCTACAGTGTGCTCAGAGGGCTGTGCTGGGGCGCGGCTCTCAGCGATGAGGGGCGGTCCCACTCCCATGATCGACTCGCTGCACGTGCGCGCCAGAGAACCACGATTCCGGCGCCTCGGGCGCTCGAGATACCTGGCGGTGCTCGTGGGCGCACTGCTCACCGTGACGGGGTGCACCGCGAACGGAACGGCGCCACCGCCCTCCACCCGCACGCCGTCCTCGACCGCCGCCGTCGATCCGTCGGCGTGCGTGCCGGATCCCGGGGCGGTGATCGATCGCAAGCAGGGTGCCGCAGCGACCGGCAAGCTGCCGGCAGCGCAGTCCGCGCCGCTCGACGCCGCGGCCGCTGCGGCGTTCGCCGCGACGGAGGTGCCGGGCGCGGTCGTCGGGGTGCGTACACCGAAAGGCACCTGGGTCAGCGCCTACGGCGTCTCGGATCTGACGACGAAGGAGCCGATGACCACCGACGTCTACCACCGCATCGGATCGGTGACGAAGACGTTCACGACGACGATGATCATGCAGCTGGTCGCGCAGAAGAAGCTGTCGTTGGATGATCCGATCAGCAGGTTCGTGCCGAACGTGCCGGACGGATCCGACATCACGATCCTCGAGCTGGCGAACATGACCAGCGGCATCGCCAACTACACCGACGACCTCGAATTCATGAAGCGGTATCTCACCGACTACAGCATCATCTGGACGGTCGACCAGCGCCTGGCGACGGCGTTCGCGATGCCGCGCACCTCGGCACCCGGCGCCGAGTTCCACTACTCCAACACCAACACCGTCCTGCTCGGGGAGGTCATCGGGAAGATCACCGGGCACCCTCTCGCCGAGGAGCTGCAGCACAGGATCTTCGATCCGCTTCGGATGGCCCACACCTCGTACCCGCTGGCCTCCGCCGTCCTGCCCGAGCCGCACGCGCACGGGTACACGAGCCTCGGGATCGTCGACGGCGCCATCAGCCCGTACGCGCCGATGCGGGACTCCACTGCGTGGAACGTGTCCCAGGCCGGCGCCTCCGGCGAGATCGTCAGCACCGTCGACGACCTGCTCGTCTACGGCCGCGCGCTCGGCACCGGACAGGGCCTGCTTCCTCGGGACGCGCAGATCACGCGCCTGTCGTCCATCCCCGTGCCCTCGGGCTACGGCATCGGACTGAACTGCGTGCAGGGGTGGCTCGGTCACAATGGACAGGTGCCCGGTTACAACACCGCGCTGTACTACGACACCCGCACCGACACGACGGTGGTGGTCGAGGTCAACAGCGATCGCCCGGTGGGGGCCGCCGGGATCACTCCCGCGGACTCGATCTTCTACGCCGTGGCCGCAGCTCTCGGACGCGGCGTCCAGGGAGCCCCCTGAGCCTGGCCGCGTAAGGTGGGACGCCTATGGCAACCGGGGCGACGATCCACACCTTCGACGTGCAGCTGGCCGACACCGATCGCGGCGTCTACGAGGACTACTCGCTGCGGGTCGCGCGGCATCCATCCGAGACCGACGCGTACATGCTCACGCGGCTGCTCGCGTACGGGCTCGAGTTCACCGAGGGGATCGCGTTCAGCGAAGGGCTCTCCTCGACCGAGGAGCCCGCGATCATCGTGCGCGATCTCACCGGCCGCCTCACCGCGTGGATCGAGATCGGCGCACCGGACGCCGAGCGGCTGCACCACGGCAGCCGCCTCGCCGAGCGCACCGTCGTCTACACGCATCGCGATCCGGCCAAGGTCATGGCGCCGTGGGCGGGCAAGCGGATCCATCGCTCCGAGGACATCCGGCTGTTCAGCTTCGACCCCGGCTTCATCGAGCAGGCCGTGCCCCTGCTCGAGCGCCGCAACACCGTCACTATGACCGTCACCGAGCACACGCTGTACCTGGACCTGAACGGCATGACGCTCAGCTCCGCCCTGCACGAGCACGAGCTCGCCTGACCGGTTGCCGGATCCGTCGGAGATGGAAACCGCTCCTCCGATGCCCGTCTGAGCGACACTTTCCATCTCCGAGTGCGGACGCGTGGGACCCGCGCTGTCCACGCGCCCCGAATGGTCGCTCAGTCGGCCTCGCCCGCCGTGGCGGGGCCGTGCTCGCGCAGCTCACGGCGGGTCAGCGCGTGCTCCACGGGGGCTTCCGCACTCGTCGCCGCGACCGCCGAATCCGAGCCCGCATCCGAGCCCGCACCCGCCTTCGCCGCGCGCTTCGCGGCCCGGCGCTCCCTGGCGCCCTCGACGAGGTTGTACAGGGTCGGCAGTACGAGCAGCGTCAGCACGGTCGACGACACGAGGCCGCCGATCACGACGATCGCGAGCGGCTGCGAGATGAACCCGCCATGCCCGGTGATGCCGAGCGCCATCGGGGTGAGCGCGAAGATCGTCGCGAGCGCGGTCATCAGAATCGGGCGCAGGCGCCGGGATCCTCCCGCGATCGTGGCGTCGTGCGCATTCATGCCCTTCTCGCGATACTGGTTCACCAGGTCCACGAGCACGATCGCGTTCGTCACGACGATGCCGATGAGCATCAGCACGCCGATCAGCGAGGCGACGCCCAGCGGCACGCCCGTCACGATCTGCAGCAGGATCGCGCCGGTCGCCGCGAACGGCACCGAGCTGAGCAGCAGGATCGGCTGGCGCAGCGACTTGAACGTCGCGACCATCACGATGTAGACGATCAGGATCGCGGCGAGCATCGCGAGGCCGAGCTGCCCGAACGCGTCCTGCTGCTGGGTCACCACGCCGCCCAGCGATGCGTCGGCCCCGGACGGGAGCTTCGCCTTCGTGATCGCCGCGGTCACCGCGGCAGAGGCGCTCGCCAGGTCGTTGCCCTTCGGGGTGATCGTCACCGTCGCCGTGCGCTGGCCGCGCTGGGTCGTGATCGAGGCGGGGCTCTCGCTCTGCTGCACGCTCGCGATCGCGTCCAGCCGGATGATCCCCGTGCGGGTCGGGATCGCCAGCGCCTTCAGCGCGTCGATCGTCGTCGGCGGGGTCGCGCTCTGCAGGTAGACGGTGAGGGCGGATCCGTCGATCTCCACGGATCCGAGCTGCTGCGGGCGCATCGCCTGCGACACGATGCCGCCGACGGCGACCTCGCTGAGGCCGTGCTGCGCGGCGGCGGCGCGGTCGACCTGCACCGCGATGTACGGCAGCGACGCGGAGAGGTTGCTGGAGACCTGGCTGAGCGCCGTCCCGGCCGCTGAGCCTGTCGAAGCGCCTGCCGATGGGTGCTTCAGCTCGGCCACGAGCGCATCGGTCGCGGCGGCGAGGGTCTTCTCGTCGGGCGCGGTGACCTTCACCTGGATGTCACTGGATCCGAAGCCCTGGGAGGCTGCGATCGTGAGATCTCCGACGCCGTCGAGCTTCTTCACGGCGGCGCGGACGTCGGCCTGCACCGTCTCCTGGTTGGCGGAGGGATCCGTCGTGATCGAGTAGGTGATGCCGGATCCGCCGCCCGAGAACGCATCGCGCAGCGCGGATCCGCTGGAGCCGATCGACACCTGCACGGTCTTGATGCCGTGGATGTCCTTGATCGCCTCCTCGACCTTCTGCGCGGCCTTGTCCTCGGCGTCCAGGCTCGGAGCCTGGCCCAGGGACTGCGTCATGGTGAACGTGTTCTGCCCGCTGGATCCGAGGAAGTTGACCTTCATCAGCGGCGCGATGGCCATCGTGCCGACCAGCACGACGACGACGAGCACGAGCGTGATCCAGGAGTGCCGGAGCGTCCAGCGCAGAATCGGCAGGTACGCCTTCTGCAATCGCGACGGCGGGGCGTCCTCGTGCTCGGGGTCGATCGCGCGGCCGTTCTCATCGAGCAGCTGCTTGCCGGGGCGCAGGAACCAGTACGCGAGCACGGGAACGATCGTCAGCGCCACGAGCAGGGAGGCGGTCATCGCGATCGTGACCGTGAGTGCGAACGGGCGGAACAGCTCGCCGGTCATGTCGCCCACGAACGCGATCGGCAGGAACACCGCGACCGTGGTGATCGTCGATGCGGTGACCGCCATCGCGACCTCGCGCACGGCGCTGAGGATCGCGGTCTTCTTATCCGCGCCGCCGACGTAGTGCCGCTTGATGTTCTCGATCACGACGATCGAGTCGTCGACCACACGGCCGATCGCGATCGTGAGCGCGCCGAGCGTGAGGATGTTCAGCGAGTAGCCGAACGCCTGGATCCCGATGAAGGTGATCAGCACGCTCGTCGGGATCGAGATCGCGGTGACGAGCGTCGAGCGCACCGACAGCAGGAAGATCAGGATGATGATCACCGCGAACAGAAGGCCCAGCAGGCCCTCCTGCGCGAGCGACTCGATGGACTGCTGGATGAACGGGGCCTGATCGAACACGGTCGTGAAGGTCGCGCCGGGCAGATCCTTCTTCAGCTGCGGGATCAGATCGGTGACGGCGTTGGACACGTCGACCGTGTTCGCGGCGGGCAGCTTGGTCACCGCGATCGTGAGGGCGGGCTTGCCGTCGACGCGGGAGAGCGAGGTGATCGGATCCCCGTCGAGCTTCACGCTCGCGACCGTGCCGATCGTGGTGCCGGGGGCGGCTCCGACGAGCGGGATCGCCTGCAGCTGCTCGACACTGGTGAGCTTGTCACCGGTCTGCACCGTGAGCGTCTTGTCCGCCTCTGTGATCGCCCCACCGGGGAAGAGCGTGCCGTTCTGCTGCAGGGCGTCCTTGATCGCGGTGGGCGCGGCGCCCGCCCGCAGCAGGGCGGCGTCATCCGGCGTGATCGTGACGCGCTTGCCCTGACCGCCGACGAGCGAGGCCGCGTTCACGCCCTTGAGCCGCTCGATCTTCGGGAGGATCGTGCTCGTGATCCGCTGCTGTGCCGTCTCGGCATCGGAGAATCCGGTGACGGCGAGCTGGATCACCGGGAAGGCGTCGATCGACGCGGTGATCACCTGCGGGTCGACGCCGTTCGGCAGCTGCGCCTTGATCCGCCCGATCGCCTGGTTGATCTTCTGCTCGGCGGTGGCCAGGTTGGTCCCGTAGGTGAACGACGCCTGGATCACCGAGGAGTTCGTGGTGCTCGTCGCCGTCGAGGTGTCCAGCCCCGGCACCCCCTGGATGGCCGTCTCGATCGGCGTGGACACGTCGTGCTCCACGACCTCGGGCGAAGCGCCCGGGTAGCTGGCCACGATCGCGAGCTGCGGGAACTCGATCGACGGGATCAGCTCCTGCTTCAGGCTCGTGAGGGCGAGTCCGCCGAACACGGCGGCGACGATCGTGATGAGGGCGATCAGGGCACGGTTGCGCAGACTCAGGACGGCGAGCTTTGACATTCGATTCCCTCAGATCCCCCTGCTTCGCGCAGGCGTTCCCCCGTGCGCGCGTACAGGGCCGAGTCTACGGGCGCCGGAGGAAGGGGCCCGGCTCGCCGAGTCAGCCGGCGAGCGCGGCGCCGAGTGCGAGCCCCGCCACGGCGGCGGCGATCCCGAGCAGCAGCATCCCGGCGGCGTTGAACGCGGCCGCGCGGGAGGATCCGTCCCGCCACAGCGCGACGGTGTCGAGCATCGCGGTGCTGAACGTGGTGTATCCGCCGAGCAGGCCCGCCCCGATGACGAACGCCGCGCCGGGGAAGCCTCCGGTGATCACGCCGAGCACGAAGGATCCGCTGACGTTGATCACCAGCACGCCCCACGGGTACCGCGTGCCGGTCAGCCGGGCCACGCCGAGGTCGACGAGATAGCGCAGGCCCGCGCCGGCGCCTCCGGCGAGCGCGGCGAAGAGGAACACCAGCGGGCTCATCCGTGCGCCTGGGTGTGCGTGGAGCGGGGGCGGGCGAGATCCAGCCCGAGCGCCGCGGCGCCGATGCCCAGCACGACGCTGATCACCGCGTAGCCCGCGGCGAGCCAGGGCTGCGTCTGCCACAGGGTTACCGTGCCGACAGCGAAGGCGCTGTAGGTCGTGAAGCCGCCGAGCGCGCCGGTGCCCAGGAGCACTCGCACCGCACTGGATCCGGGCAGCCGCGCCGCGAGCACGCCGATGAGGAACGCGCCGACGATGTTGGCGATGAGCGTCGCCCAGGGCACGGCGCCGAGCCCTGCCGCGGCACCCGTCGCGGGCGGCAGCGCGAGCCCGAGGCCGAGCCGGGCCGCGGTGCCGACCACGCCGCCCGCGACCACGAGCGCGAGACGGAGCGGGATGGGCGAGGTCACGCCCGCCAGCCTATTCCTCACCGTTGCCCGCATGCCCGCCCCACTCGAGCCATTCCCGGGCCGTTCTGCACCGAGCAAGGCCCGGTGGTCGGCACCGGCCACACCCGGGTTCCGTAGACTCGGCCGGGTGAGGGGCGGCCGATCCGAGGAGCCGATCCGCGGGCCGGGCCCGATCGAACCGGGGCCGGTCCCGACCGATCCGAGCCGACCGAGGAGGACGATGCGCGAGTGAGGATGAGGATCGCCTTCGGCTGGGCGCGGCTTCTCACCGCGGCCGTGTGCGTCTTCGCCCTCGTGGCCCGGCTGTTCTGGGGCCTGAGCTCGCAGACCGTCGCGGGGCAGAACTTCTTCGCCTACCTCACGATCGAGTCGAACGTCGTGTTCGCGATCCTCGCCGTGATCGCGGGCGTCATCGCGTTGCGTGCCCCGGAGGATCCGGCGTGGCTGACCACGGCCCGGGCGGTCGTGCTCAGCTGGACCATCACCGCGGGCCTGGCGTTCGCGCTCATCGTCTGGCAGGCCGGCGTCCGGGACATCCCGATCACCGTGCCGTGGTCGGACGTGGTGCTGCATTTCGCATTGCCCGCCTGGACCGTCGCCGCCTGGATCTTCGGGCCGGGCAGGCGCGCCGCCTCGTGGCGCATCGTGCCGTACGTGCTGCTGTATCCGGCGGCGTGGGGCGTGTTCACGATCTGGCGCGGCGCGGCGGTGGGCTGGTATCCGTACTACTTCCTCGATCCGCGGCAGGTGTCCGGCCCGCTCGAGATGGTGCTGACGTGCGCGATCGCGCTGGCGGTCTTCGCGCTCGTCGCCTGCGGTCTGGTCGCGGTGAGCACGCTGCACCTCACGGTTCCGACCGATCCGGATCGTGCGCAGGATCCGGCGCATCCGGCCTGAGGATCAGGGCGTCGCGGTCGCTGCCACGAAGAAGGCCAGGGACTCGCGCGCGGTCGCCTCGGCCTCGGTGTCGCCGAGCTTCGCGAAGGCCTCCGCCTCCGGGCCGCCGATCAGGCCGACGAGCACCGGCCGACCCGTGACGGGCTGGAGGTTCAGCCAGGTGCGGACGGGTCCGTCCCCTCCCACGACATGCCAGAGGTCGGCGTCGACGTTCCAGAACGTGCGGTCGAACTGCAGCCACACCGTCTCGACGTAGCCCGAGGCGAGGGCCGCGATCGCCCCGCGGTGCGCGAACGGCAGCGGGGGCGAGAACTCGATCGCGCGCTGCTGCAGCACGCCCAGCGGGACGGTGACCACCACGCGGTCGAAGGACAGGGACTCCCCCGTGCCCAGACGCAGGCTCACCCCCGAGTCGTCGTAGGCGACGCGGATCACGGGAGAGGCGAGCGTGACCTTCACGTCTTTCAGCGCGTCCTGCACGATCACGCCGAGATCGCCGTCCGCGCCCACGAGCGAATCGGGGGCGACCGTCGGCGGATACCAGCTCGACGCCTTCGCCGCATCGACCCCGCTCCTCGCCTGCAGCCAGGCGAGCGCGGCCGCGAGCGCCGGGTCGCCGGGATCGGATCCTGCCGCCTTCAACGCCGCCGCGATCGACACATCGGAGGCGCCGTTCGCCGCCTGCGCGACCGCCTTCTGCACAGGCCCCGCGTCGATCGTGGGCGCGACGCCGTCCTTCGACCAGCCGGTGGCGGTGCCGAACGAGAGCAGGTGGATCCCCTGCGCGGCCGCCACGCCGCCGAGCGTGCCCGCGTCCTGACCGGTCGACAGCCACGCGCCGAGCTGCACCGGGATCGGCCAGTCCTTGTCGACGATCGAGCGGATCCGCCCCCCGACGCGCTCGCGGGCCTCGAACACGGTCACGGCGAGTCCGGCGTCGGCGAGGGCACGGGCGGCCGCCGCACCCGCTGCACCCGCGCCGACCACGGCCACGCGTTCGCCGCTCGCCGCCGCGCCGATCACGGCGGCGGCGGCGCGTTGCCCGGAGGACACGGCGCCGGGCACCGTGCCGGGATGATCGGAGTCGGTCGCCTCCCCCGCCAGGAACACCCGATCGAGGACCGGGACGGCGAGGTCTTTGCGGAGCTGCGGGGTGGTGCCCGCAGGCAGATAGCTCATCGCACCGCGGGAGTAGGGATCCGTCGACCAGGTGCTGCGCATCCAGGTGGTCGGCTCCGGCACGGCCCCGGTCGGGATCGTCGGCCGCGGGGAGGGCGGCGCGGACGAGGTCGGCGTCGGGCGCGGCTGCCCCGTGCAGGCCGCGAGGACGACCGCGACGACGCCGGTTCCGGCGCCGACGAGCAGGGTGCGACGCGAGATGCCCATCGTGCAGTCAGCCTAGCCCGCGGTGTCTCGGCGAGGAGCGCGGCCAAGCGCGGCCTCCCGACGGAAACGGCGTTTCGTCTCGGTCGGCTCCGCCGTCCTCGCTCAACGACCCCGGGGAAGGCGCCCCTCGGGGTCGTTGAACGAGCACCGAGCGCAGCGAGGAGCGAGACGAAACGCGCTCGAGACGCCCTAGAGGTTCGACTCGGCGTAGATGCGCAGGGCGTCGCGGACGAACTCCGGGCCTGCGGTGCCGCCGGATGCCCGGTCCGACTCCGTGGCGTAGTTCGCGCCGAAGCGCGGATCCGCCACGTACATCTCGCCCAGCCCGATGACGTAGGCCCTGCAGTCGCCGCCGGCCTCGTTTGCGGGCGTGCCGGGGATCCCGGTCAGCCACTCCACGTGCCGGCGCGCGAGGTCCTGAGCCTCGGCGGATGCCGGATCCGTCCCGCTCGCGGCGAGCGCGATCCAGTCGGCGTTGAGGTCCGCGACGCGCTGCTTCCACGTCGCCTGTCCGTCCTTGCCCAGCCCGCGCCACCAGCGGTCGCTGTCGGCGTAGGCCTTCTTGCCCCAGCGGGTCTCGACCTCGTCCTTGTACTGCGTGTGATCGAATCCGTCGAACATGTTCTCGGCCATGAGCGGCCCTCCTTCTCTGAGCGTGGTGATGGTGGTCTCGACCGACGCGATCTGCCGCGCCAGCCGGGTCTGCTCCGCGCGCAGCAACGCGAGGTGCGTCTCGAGCGCGGTGGCTTCGGGTCCTGCCTCCGCGTCCGCGCCGTGGACGACCTCGGCGATGAGCGGCAGTCCGAGCCCGAGCTCGCGCAGCAGCAGGATGCGCTGCAGACGCACGAGCGCGCTCTCGTCGTAATGCCGATAGCCGTTCGCGGCGATGCGCGTCGGCGGCAGCAGGCCGATGTCGTCGTAGTGCCGCAGCGTGCGGCTGGTGGTGCCGGTCAGCCGGGCGATCTCCTGGATGGACCAGTCCCGATCCGTCATGGCGTGCTCCTTCCGTCGTCCATAAGGCCACGATAAAAGTTGACGTTGCGTCAATGTCAAGCGCCTTCTCTGCCTCGCCGACGCCGCGCGCGGTACGTTCGTCCCGTGACCCCCGCCGACACCGCCGCCACGCACCCGCTGCACGCCACGCACCCGCTCGCGCTCGCCCCGGTGGGAGCGCCGCCGCTCACGGTCGACGGGTTCGTCGCGCAGTTCCTGCACAACCTCAACTACGACGGCGGCGTGACCCTGTCCGCATCGAGCACGAACGACCGCTATCTGGCTCTCGCCTGCACGGTGCGCGACTACCTGATGGCGCGGTGGCTGGAGGATCAGCGCGCGCAGCTCCAGCACCAGGCGAAGAGCGTCTGCTACCTCTCCGCCGAGTACCTGCTCGGGCGCCAGCTCGACAACGACCTGATCGCGTCGGGGCTGGCCGAGATCGCGACCGAGGCCCTCGCCACCTGCGGGATCGACATCGCCGAGCTGCGCGGGCACGAGATCGAGCCGGGGCTCGGCAACGGCGGCCTCGGGCGCCTGGCCGCCTGCTTCGTCGACTCGCTCGCGACCCTGGGCGTGCCGAGCACCGGATACGGGATCCGCTACGAATACGGGATCTTCCGGCAGACGTTCGAGGATGGCCAGCAGGTCGAGCAGCCCGATGCCTGGCTCGCCCTGGGCTCGCCGTGGGAGTTCCCGCATCCCGAGCAGGCGCAGACGATCTCGTTCGGCGGTGCGACCTCGACCTCCGATGACGCCGGTGTCACCCGCACCCGGTGGACCCCGGCGTGGACGGTGCACGCCGTTCCCTACAACTACATGGTCCCGGGCTTCCAGAACGGCCGGGTCAACACCCTGCGGCTGTGGAGCGCCGTCGCGACAGACGCCTTCGACCTGCGCATCTTCAACGCGGGCGACTACGAGCAGGCCGTGCGCGCGCAGACGTTCGCGGAGAACATCTCGAAGGTGCTCTACCCCGAGGACTCCACACCCCAGGGCAAGGAGCTGCGTCTGCAGCAGCAGTACTTCTTCGTGGCCGCCTCGATCGCGGACTTCCTGGATCGCCTGCCGGCCGACTTCGATCTCGCACGCCTCCCCGACCGGGTGATCTTCCAGCTCAACGACACGCATCCCGTGATCGCGGTGCCCGAGCTGATGCGAGTGCTGGTCGACGAGCGCGGGATGGACTGGGACGCCGCCTGGGCCATCGCGCAGCAGTGCTTCGCGTACACCTGCCACACGCTGCTGCCGGAGGCGCTCGAGGTCTGGCCTGTCGAGCTGCTCGGCCGGCTGCTGCCCCGGCACCTCGAGATCGTCTACCGGATCAACGAGGAGTTCCTCGCCGCGGTGCGCGCACGATACGGCGACGACGAGATGAGGATCCGCGACATGTCGATCATCGCGGAGTTCCCGGAGCGCTCCGTGCGCATGGCCTATCTCGCGGCCGTGGCGGGCTCGCGCGTGAACGGGGTCGCGGAGCTGCACTCGCAGCTGCTGCGCGAACGGGTGCTTCCGGCGTTCGCGGAGTTCTTCCCGCAGAAGTTCACGAACGTCACGAACGGCGTCACGCCGCGGCGGTTCCTGCGGCTCGCGAACCCCGGCCTGTCCGCCCTCCTCACCGAGGCCCTCGGCGACGGCTGGGTCACCGATCTGGATCGGCTGCGCGGGCTCGAGCCGTTCGCGGAGGATCCCTCGTTCCGCGCGGCGTTCGCCGAGGTGAAGGCCGCCAACAAGCGTCGGCTGAACGACGTGCTGCAGGCGAGGGACGGCATGGCGGTCGGCGACGGACACCTCGTCGACGTGATGGTCAAGCGGCTGCACGAATACAAGCGGCAGCTGCTGAAGGTGCTGCACGTCGTGAGCTCCTACGAGAGCGTCGTCTCGGGACGGATCCCCGTGTCCGCCCTGCAGCCGCGCACGGTCCTGTTCGGCGCGAAGGCCGCCCCCGGCTACACGATGGCCAAGCGCATCATCCACCTCATCAACGCGGTCGGATCCGTGGTCAACACGGATCCTCGCCTGGACGGCCGGCTGCAGGTGCTGTTCCCGCCGAACTATAACGTCACGCTCGCGGAGAGCGTGATCCCGGCCGCCGACCTCAGCGAGCAGATCTCGCTGGCCGGCAAGGAGGCGTCGGGCACGGGCAACATGAAGTTCGCCCTGAACGGCGCCCTCACGATCGGCACGGACGACGGTGCGAATGTCGAGATCCGCGAGCTGGTCGGCGACGACAACTTCTTCCTGTTCGGCATGGCCGAGCCCGAGGTCGATCGGCTCGACCGCGCGGGCTACCGGCCGAGCGAGGTGTACCAGGCCGACGCCGAGCTGCGCCGCGCCATCGACCTCATCGCCTCCGGCGCGCTCTCCGGAGGCGACCGCTCGGTCTTTGAGCCGATCGTTTCGAACCTGCTCTACGAGGACCGGTTCATGGTGCTCGCCGACTTCTCCGCCTACGTCGCCGCGCAGGCCCGGGTCGACGCCGCCTACGCCGATCAGGACGCCTGGACACGCTCGGCGATCCTCAACGTCGCCCGCTGCGGTTTCTTCTCCTCCGACCGCTCGATCCGCGACTACATCGACCGGATCTGGCACACTCCGCCCACGCTCTGAGGACGCACAGGGATCTCTCAGGAGGAACCCTTGACAGACTCGAGATATATCGTGTTACGCTCGCAAACACGATATATCTCGATCCTGCGGGATCGGATCCTCACACCTCAGGAGAACAGACATGACCGAGAAGTGGCTCATCGCCCCCGGGCAGGAGCGCGTGATCGACATCGAGCGCGCGTCGAAGCTCAAGATCGGACTCGTGGGCGGGCAGGTCGACATCATCGCGCACGACGAGCCGGGCATCCGGATCGAGGTGCACAACGTCACGATCAAGGACCTGCGCGTCGAGTCCGACGGCACCCAGATCGAGATCGACCACCCGCAGATCGGCTGGGACAACTTCCTCGAGGTGTTCCGCAACTTCGGCGCCGGCGGTCCCAGGGCCGAGATCAGCGTCGCGGTCCCCCGCGACATCGCGCTCAACCTCGGCGTCGTCAGCGCCGGCGCGCTCGTCTCCGGCCTCACCGAGGACGCCCGCCTGAACACGGTGTCCGGCGAGATCATCGTCGACACCCACACCGGGGACGTGAACCTGAACACCGTCTCCGGCGACGTGCACGTGCGGGGTCTGGACGGATCCGCCGCGGCCAACACCGTGTCCGGCAGCGTGACGCTGACCGGAGCGATCCGCAAGGCCACGATCGACAGCGTCTCCGGCGCGATGCTCATCGACGCCACCGGAGCGGTGAACACCGTGTCGCTGAACAGCGTGGCGGGCGACGCCACCGTGCGCCTCGACGAGAACCTCGCCTCGAATTACGTCACGCGCACCATGAGCGGGCGGGTCATGATCGACGGCGTCCCGCGCGGATCCTCGGGACCCTCGACCTTCACCGGATCCCGCGGCGAGCTCTCCGGATCCTTCGCCGACGTCCGCGTGAACACCGTCTCCGGCGACATCACGGTGCTGCGCCGTGACGCCGCCGAGGCGCCCGTGGCGTTCACCGCCGACGGGGAGGACCTGCTGTGAGTCCCGCCGTCTTCTCCCATGGCGATCTGCGGCTGTACCTGCTCGCGCTGCTCGCCGAGTCGCCGCAGCACGGCTATGGCGTCATCCAGGCGCTGACCGACCGCACCGGCGGCACCTACACGCCGAGCGCCGGCACGATCTACCCCCGTCTCGCGAAGCTCGAGGAGGAGGGCCTGGTCACCAAGACCGCCGACGGCCGCACCACGATCTACGCGATCACGGATGCCGGCCGGGCCGAACTGGCCTCCCGTGAGGGCGACCTGCAGGGGATCGAGGCCGGGCTGAGCGACTCGGTGCGCCTGATCGCGAACGAGGTTCGTCAGAGCGTGCAGGAGGCGATGAAGAGCCTGCGCGCCGATCTCGCCGCCGCCGCGCACGAGGAGCGGACCGGATCCGCGAGCTCCTATCGCGAGGCGTCCGCCCGGGCCGATGACCGCATCGCGGGCCGCGAGGAGCTGCGCCGCGCCGACGCCTCGATCAACGCGTTCCGCGCCCAGGTGCGCGCCGACCTGCGCACGCATGTGGCCCGCGGCGGGGCGCTGCCCGCGAAGGTCGTGTCGGAGCTGGACGCCGCGCTCGACAACGCCGCGCACGCCGTCACCGCCGCCCTCGCCGCGCTCCGCCCCTGACCCGCGCCGAGCCCGGCCGGGCGCCCACTTTCTTTCCGCGAGACTGCATCTGCGCGACGAGACTGCTGCACGTTGCTGCAGTCTCGCCGCGCCGTTGCGGTCTCGCGGGCCAGGTGGGCGGGCGCGGGGCTACTCGGCCCAGGGGTCCTTCTTGTCGTCGGGGACGGGCTCCTCGAGCGGGACGACCAGGATCGGCGTGGACTGGCGGTGCGAGAGGCGGGCGGCGACCGAGCCGGTGAAGAACTCGCGGATCGACTCGCCGATCCCGCGGCTACGCGTGCCGACCACGATGAGCTGGGCGTCCAGTTCGTGCACCAGGTGCTTGATCGACAGGGCGGGATCGCCCACCAGCTGACGGGCGGTCCAGGTCAGTCCGGATCCGGCCAGCGCCTTCTCGGACTCGGCGCGCACCTGCGCGAACTCCTCCGCGCCGGTGTCGATGTTCAGGTCGATCGGGGCGGAATGCACCATCCCGTCGGGATCCTCGAAGGTCACGAACCGGGTCACGTCGACGTGCACGACGACGAGCGGGGCGTTCAGCAGGGCGGCGTATCGCTTGCCCTCGGCGAGCACACGCGGCCGCTGGCCGGCACGGACGGCGACGATCACCGCCTTCTGCAGTCGTTCGTTCTGGGCTTCATCGACGTGCTCGTCATCACCGGGGGAGGAGGCGGTCTCCGACATGATCGTCCTTCCGTTCCGCGGGTCCGATCACGGCGGGGTGATCCGGCCCTCGTGCTATCCTGGATGCTACTCTTACCGGCCGCGAGCCGGTGCCGTAAATAGACATCGGGCCCCGTTCCGCCCGTTGCTTACAGTAAGGGGGTCTCGCGCATGGGCCGTGGCCGTCAGAAGGCAAAGCACACCAAGATTGCCCGCGAACTCAAGGCGTACAGTCCGTCGGTGAACTACTCCGCGCTGGAGCGCGAACTCGGGCACCCCGAGTCCGAAGACCAGTACGTCGACAAGTGGGCCGACCAGTACGCCGACGAAGACGAGGACGAGCTCGAGAAGGCCTGAGCTCGCACCGTCGGAACCCCGCCCGCGCGCACCGGGCGGGGTTCGTCGTTCCTGCGCATGCTCCAGAGCGCCGGTGCGGGCGCGCAGCCGTCGAACAGGCGGTGCCGTCAGCGCCGGGCCGGCGCCGCGGTACTGGCCCGCACGACGAGTTCCGTCGGGATGAGCTGCACGTCCGGAAGCCCGGATCCTGATCCCTCGGATCCTCCCGTCGCTCCATCGAGCTCCGCGATGAGCGCGTCGACCGCGAGCGCCCCGACCTCCTCGAAGTGCTGCCGCACCGTGGTCAGCGGAGGCCACACGTACCCCGCGTCCGAGCTGTCGTCGAATCCGACGACGCTCACGTCCTCCGGCACCCGCCGCCCCGCCTCGTGCAGCGCACGCAGGACGCCGACGGCCATGCCATCGTTCGCCGCGAACACCGCGGTGACGTCGTCGCGGGCGGCGAGCCGCTTCCCCGCGGCGTAGCCGGACGCGGCCGACCAGTCCCCCACCAGCGCCGCGGGCACCTCCGCACCGTGCTCCTCCAGCGCGGCCTTCCAGGCGTCTCGGCGTCGCGAGGCCGCATACGACGAGTCCGGACCGGCGACATGCCAGACCGTGCGATGCCCGAGGGCGAGCAGGTGATCGGTCGCCTGGCGCGCTCCGAGGGCCTGGTCGTTGTCGACGAACGGGTGCGGGAGCCGCTTGTTCGAGTCGATCACGACGATCGGCAGACCGCGAGGGATCTCGATCTCTGAGCCGTCCAGCTGATGCGCCTCGATGAGGATGATGATGCCGTCCACCGCATGCTCCGCGAGACGGTGGAACGCCCCGTTCACGGTCGACAGGTTGCCGGCCTCGACCGGGATGAGCGTGAGGGCGTAGCCGGCCTGCGCCGCCCGCACCGCGATCGCGTCGAGGGTGCGGTGGTTGCCATAGGGCGCGAGCGTGAACATGATGACGCCGATCGCGCGGAAGCGTCCGGAGCGCAACGCCCGCGCGGCGCTGTTCGGGCGATAGCCGAGCTCGACCATCACGGCCTCGACCTTCGCCCTCGTCGCCGCGCCGACGTAGCCGCGCGCATTCACGACACGGGAGACGGTCTGCCCGGAGACGCCGGCCGCGCGCGCCACATCCTCCATCGACGGCTCGCGACGCCGCGCGCCCCCGCTTCCGGCTCCGACACCCGCAGCGACGCCGGCTGCAGGATCCGGACGGGAAGACTCCGTGCTGTCCATGGTGCGCGCCCTCCTTCTGTTGACGTTGACACATTAGCGCTGATCTGTGTATGTTGACGTTGCCATATGGGGAGTCTCCCGCTCCCGTCATTTTTCAAGGAGGCGTCGATGACGACACTGCAGGAGGCGCGACGCGCGACGCGACGCGACCGGGCGGACTGGCGAGGATGGGCCTTCGTCGGCCCGTTCCTGGTGGTCTTCGCCCTCGTCTTCCTCGCCCCCCTCGCCTACTCGATCTACCTGAGCCTGTTCCGTCAGCAGCTCGTCGGCGGCAACGCGTTCGTCGGTCTGGACAACTACGTGCAGGCGCTGACCGATCCGCAGTTCTGGGAGTCGTTCGGCCGCGTGCTGCTGTTCCTCGTGGTGCAGGTGCCGATCATGCTGGCCCTCGCCCTCGGCGCGGCGCTCGCGATCGACAGCGGCCGGCTGCGCGGGGCGTCCTTCTTCCGAATCCTGGTGTTCCTCCCGTACGCGGTGCCAGCCGTGGTCGCCGTGCTCATGTGGGGCTACATCTACGGCGACCAGTTCGGTCTCGCCGGGAACATCAACCACCTCGTCGGCTTCGAGCTGCTCACCCCGTTCGCCCGGCAGTGGATCCTGGCGTCGATCGGCAACATCGTGACCTGGGAGTTCGTCGGCTACAACATGCTGATCTTCTACTCGTCGCTCAAGACGATCCCCGGCGAGCTCTACGAGGCCGCTGCCCTCGACGGCGCGGGGCAGTGGCGGATCGTCACGGCCATCAAGATCCCGGCCGTCCGAGGCGCACTCGTGATCGCGACGATCTTCTCCCTCATCGGCAGCTTCCAGCTGTTCAACGAGCCGAACATCCTGCGCCCGCTCGCCCCGAACATCATCACGACGTTCTTCACCCCGAACATGTACGCGTACAACCTCTCCTTCGCCGGCCAGCAGTTCAACTACGCCGCGACGATCGCGATCGTGATGGGCGTGATCACCGCCGTGATCGCCTACGTCGTGCAGCTGCGCGGATCCCGGGCGGAGGTGCGCTGAGATGACCACCGCCACCTCGCCCACGCGCAGCGCCCGCACCGGCACGCGCAGCTCGAAGCTCCTGCTGCTGGTCATGGTGCTCTACGCGCTGTACACGCTCGTGCCGCTCGCCTGGCTGCTGATCAGCGCGACCAAGACGCAGGCCGGTCTGTTCGGATCCTTCGGGCTCTGGTTCTCGGGGGACTTCGCGTTCTTCGACAACCTCGCCCAGACGCTCACATACCGCGACGGGATCTTCCTGCGCTGGCTCGGCAACACCGTGCTGTACGTCGTGATCGGCGCCGGCGGGGCGACCCTGCTCGCGACCCTCGCCGGCTACGGGCTCGCCAAGTACCGCTTCCCCGGCCGCCGTGCGGTGTTCGCCGTCGTGCTCGGCGCGGTCGCCGTGCCGGGTACCGCCCTGGCCGTGCCGACGTTCCTGCTGTTCAGCCAGATGGGCCTCACCAACACGCCGTGGTCGGTGATCATCCCGTCGCTGATCAGCCCGTTCGGGCTGTACCTGATGTGGGTCTTCGCCTCCGACGCCGTGCCCACCGAGCTGCTCGAGGCCGCGCGGATCGACGGCGCCGGCGAGTTCCGGATCTTCTTCATGATCGCGCTGCGCCTGCTCGCGCCCGGTGTCGTGACCGTCATCCTGTTCACGGTCGTCGCGACCTGGAACAACTACTTCCTGCCCCTGATCATGCTCAGCGATCCGTCCTGGTATCCGCTCAGCGTGGGGCTCAACCAGTGGGCGGCGCAGGCCTCCGGCGTCAGCGCGCAGCCCATCTACAACCTCGTGATCATGGGGTCCGTCCTCACGATCATCCCGATCGTCATCGCGTTCCTCCTGCTACAGCGGTTCTGGCAGGCCGGGCTCAGCGCTGGCGGCGTCAAGCAGTGACGCAACCCCTGCACCGCACCACGAAGATGTGAAGGAGAAACACATGGCACGCACTCGCACCGTGCGCCGCACCCTGATCGCGGCGACCGCCGTCCTCGCGACGGTCGGCGCCCTGGCCGGCTGCTCCAGCGGAGGCTCGACCGGCGGATCCGGATCCGCCGGCGACCTCGACGCCGCGCTGAGCAAGGGCGGAGAGATCACGTACTGGTCGTGGACGCCGAGCGCGGAGGCGCAGGTCGCCGCATTCGAGAAGGCCTACCCGAAGGTGAAGGTCAAGCTCGTCAATGCCGGGACCAACACCGAGGAGTACACGAAGCTGCAGAACGCCGTCAAGGCGGGATCCGGCGCCCCGGATGTCGCGCAGATCGAGTACTACGCGATGCCGCAGTTCGCGCTCTCCGACTCGCTCGTCGACCTGTCCGCGTACGGCATGGCCGACCTGAAGTCGAAGTACAGCGCGTCGACCTGGGGGGCCGTGAACATCGGCGGCAAGCTGGTCGGCCTGCCCCAGGACTCCGGCCCCATGGCGCTGTTCTACAACAAGAAGGTGTTCGACACCTATGGCATCGAGGTGCCGAAGACCTGGGACGAGTACGTCGCCGCCGCCAAGAAGCTGCATGCCGCCGACCCGACGAAGTACATCACCGCCGACACCGGCGACTCCGGCTTCGCGACCAGCATGATCTGGCAGGCCGGCGGCAAGCCGTTCACGACCGATGGCACGAAGGTGACGATCGATCTGGCCGACGAGGGCACCAAGAAGTGGACGTCCGTGTGGAACCAGCTCTCCGAGCAGGGCCTGCTCTCCACGACTCCCGGCTGGTCCGACGAGTGGTACAAGGGCCTGGGCGACGGCTCGATCGCGTCGCTCGTGATCGGCGCCTGGATGCCCGGCGTGCTCGAGTCGAGCGTCGCGAACGCGTCGGGCGACTGGCGGGTCGCGCCCACGCCCAGCTATGACGGCACCGCGGTCAACTCCGAGAACGGGGGCGGCGGCCAGGCCGTCATGAAGCAGTCGAAGAACCCGGCGCTCGCCGCCGCGTTCCTGCGCTGGCTGAACAGCGACCCCGCCTCGATCAAGGTCTTCCTGAAGTCGGGCGGGTTCCCCTCGACCACCGCAGACCTGGCCGACCCGACCTTCCTCTCCGCGGCACCCGAGTACTTCGGCGGTCAGAAGATCAACGAGGTCCTCACGCAGGGATCGAAGGACGTGCGCCCGGGCTGGAGTTACCTGCCGTTCCAGGTGTACGCGAACAGCATTTTCGGCGACACCGTCGGCCAGGCGTATCAGAACAAGACCGACCTGAACGCCGGGCTGAAGGCCTGGCAGGAGGCGCTCGTCACGTACGGCAACGCCCAGGGCTTCACCGTCAACAAGTAATCGCACCTCGGGGAGGGGGCGCCGAGCCCCCTCCCCGATCCAGCCGGCGCCGCGCGCGCCCCCAGGGAGCACCCCCGTGACCACCTTCTCGATCGGCGAGACCGACTTCCTCCGCGACGGAGAGCCGCACCGCGTCCTCTCCGGCGCGATCCACTACTTCCGGGTGCATCCCGATCACTGGGCGGATCGGATCCGCAAGGCCCGCCTGATGGGGCTGAACACCGTCGAGACCTACGTCGCATGGAACGCGCACGAGCCGCGGCACGGGGAGTGGGACACGACCGGGGCGAACGATCTCGGCCGTTTCCTCGACCTGATCGCCGCGGAGGGGATGGATGCGATCGTCCGGCCCGGGCCGTACATCTGCGCCGAGTGGCACAACGGCGGACTCCCCGTCTGGCTCACCCGCGACGAGCGGATCCGGCTGCGCAGCTCGGATCCCGCCTTCCTGGCCGAGATCGAGACGTACCTGCGCCGGGTCTCCGAGATCGTGGTTCCGCGGCAGATCGACCGGGGCGGCCCCGTCGTGCTGGTGCAGATCGAGAACGAGTACGGCGCCTACGGCGACGACGCGGCCTATCTGCGCGCGCTCGTCCGCATCACCCGGGACAGCGGCATCACCGTGCCGCTCACCACCGTCGACCAACCGCAGCACCAGATGCTCCGCGATGGCAGTCTCCCCGGCCTGCACCGCACCGGATCCTTCGGCTCGCAGGCCGCTCGGCGCCTCAAGACCCTGCGCGCGCACCAGGAGACGGGCCCGCTCATGTGCTCGGAGTTCTGGGACGGCTGGTTCGACTGGTGGGGCGGCGTTCATCACACCACCAGCGCCGAGGACGCGGCCGCCGAGCTCGACACGCTGCTGAGCGCCGGCGCCTCGGTGAACATCTACATGTTCCACGGCGGCACGAACTTCGGGCTCACCAACGGCGCCAACCACAAGGGCCGCTACCTGCCGATCACGACCTCCTACGACTATGACGCCCCGCTGGACGAGGCCGGAGATCCGACCGCGAAGTTCCACGCCTTCCGCGCGGTGATCGCGAAGCACGCTCCTGTCCCGGCCGGGGAGCTGTCCGCCGCGCCGCCGCGCCCTGCCGCGACGGCATCGCTCGTCGCCCGCGGACCGTGGGTCGTTCCGCCCGCCGCCGGAACCGTGCACACGGACCCGCCGACCTTCGAGGCCCTCGACACCCTGGCGCCGCTCGTCTGCTACCAGACGACCCTGCCCGGGACCGATCGGACCGTCGCGGATCCGTCCCGCGCGGCGACGGACGCGACGTGGCTGCTGGCGTTCGGAGAGGTGCGCGACGCCGCGCTGGTCAGCGTCGACGGGGTCGTCGTCGGGCGGATCTCCCGCACGGCCGCGCAGAACTCTCTTCGGATCCCTGCGGGCGGCCGCACGCTCACCGTCCTCGTCGAAGAGCAGGGCAGGGTGAACTACGACCACCGACTCGGCGAGCGCAAGGGGCTCATCGGCGCCGCCACGCTCGACGGCGCACCGCTGCAGCACTGGCGGGCTGCTCCTGTCGATCCCGCGGCGGCGCTCACCGCCCTGGACGCCGCAACGGCGACGGGGCAGGACCCGACGGGGCCCACCGGGCCGGGCGCGATGGCCGGGCCCACCGGGCCGGGCGCCGTCGCCGGGCCGGGCGCCTGGCGTGCCGAGGTCTGGCTGGACGCGGCGTCCGACCTGTTCCTGGACACGAACGGGTGGGGCGATGGCTTCGCGTTCGTGAACGGGTTCCTGCTGGGTCGCTATCGCCGCACCGGTCCGCAGCGGACGCTGTTCGTGCCGGCGCCGGTGACGCGGGCCGGAGCGAACATCGTCGACGTCCTCGAGCTCACGCACCTCGACGATCCCACAGTGCGATTCGTGCCGGAGCCGCTGCTCGGCCCGCTCGAGGAGTGAGCGGATCCGCGACGTGATCCCGCGCGCCCCGCACCAGTGAGGTCGATCCGCCGGCGCACCGCCCGTCGGGAGACCCTGCGAGGATGGACCGCATGCCCCGCGTCGTCGCCCTGTACCGCCACCCCGTGAAGGGCTTCACCCCCGAATCGCTGGATGCCCTCACCGTGCAGGCCGACGGTCGGATATCGGGGGACCGGGTGCTCGCCTTCCGGTTCGCCGAGGCCGCCGCCCCGGAGGATCGCGACGGGCTGGACCACTGGCCGAAGTCGAAGGGGCTCGCGCTGGAGTCGTTCCCCGCGCTCGCCGCGCTGCGGCTGACATACGACCACGCGTCGACCCGGGTGCGGATCGACCACGACGGGACGACGCTCGTGGATGCAGGGCTGGACGACGCCGGACGGGCCGCGCTCGTCGACGCGGTCACGGCGTTCGTACGGGCGTCGCCGGGGGGCGGACGTCTGAAGCGGCCCGGCCGGCTGCCGCTCGTGCTCGTCGGCGACGGCGTGACCGCGCGGTTCCAGGACCGCCATCGCGGATATGTCTCCGTGCACAGTGCCGCCAGCGTCACCGCGCTGAGCGCCGCCCTCGGGCAGCCGATCGACGACCGCCGATTCCGCTCGAACATCGTGATCGACGACGTCGAGGCCTGGGACGATCTCGGCTGGGAGGGCGAGGTGCGCATCGGCGACGTGCGCCTGAGCACGGCCGGACCGATCGTGCGCTGCCTGGCCACCCACGCGAACCCCGACAGCGGCGAACGCGACGCGAAGGTCCTGACGACGCTGACCGGGCGGGTCGGTCAGGCCGAGCCGACCCTCGGCCGACTGCTGATCCTGCCCGGGGTCAGCGGTGCGGTGGGTGACGGATCCGGCACCGGGGGCATGATCCGGCTCGGCGACGAGGTCGTCCTCGCCAGCGGTCCGAAAGCGGCCCCGCGCCCGTGACCGGTTCCGCTACCAGCGCCGGCCGTGCCGGCGCTCCCACGCCGCCTCGACCGTGATGTGGCGGCCGGCGTAGATCCCGGCGGGGATCGACGCCACCAGCAGCGCCACCAGCACGATCAGCGGGATCTGCCAGCCGTCAGTCGCCGTGTGCACGAGTCCGAGCAGCAGCGGGAAGATCGCGGCGATCACGTAGCCCGCGCTCTGCACGAAACCGCTCAGGGCGACCGCGGTCTCGGGTTCGCGCGCCCGGATGCTGATCAGCACGAGCGCAAGCGGGAACAGGAGCCCTGCGAGCCCGTACAGCAGCACCCACAGCCAGGCGAGCGCCGGATCCGGGGCGAAGAGCAGACCGAGCAGGCCGCCCGCCGCACCGACCGCGCCGATCACGTACAGCACGCTCGTGGCGCGGAAGCGCACGATCAGCACCGGCACGACGAGCGAGGCGGGCAGACCCGTGAACGCGAACAGCGACAGCAGAAGCCCCGCCGCCTGCGGGGTCACTCCGGTCTGATCGATCAGGATCGTCGGCAGCCACGCGAACGCCGTGTACGCCATGCTCGCGGACGTGCCGAACACGGCGGCGAGCACCCAGGCCAGCGGTATCCGCGCCAGCCGTGCGAACACCCGCGAGCTCGACGGCGCCACGATGATCGGGCCGGTCGAGAGGGCTGCGGCGCTCTCGAACGAGAGCCGTTCGGGCTGTTCGGACCCTTCGAGCCGGTCGGGCCCTTCGACGGGCTCAGGGACCGACGAAGCCCGGGTGCGCACCAGCATCACGATCCACGGGATCGTGCCGGCGAGCGCGAACACCGCCCACATCGACAGCGACAGCCGCCACCCCGCGGCGTCGGCGACGGGCACGGCGACCAGCGGCGGCAGGAAGGTGGAGAACGCCATCACCGTCGTGTACAGCGTCATCATGAGGCCGAGCCGGTCGGGGAAGTACTTCTTCACCAGCGGCGGCATCAGGATGTTCGTCATCCCGACTCCGGCGAACACGAGCGCCGTGGCGATCAGCAGCGTGGTCGCGTTCACGGCGACGCCGCGCGCGACGAGCCCGACGGTCACGGCGGTGAGCGCGATCACCGTGACGCGCTCCAGGCCCAGCCTGCGCTCCATGAGCGGCGTGAGCAGGCCGAACAGGGCGAAGCACACCGGCGGCGCGGTGCCGATCAGGCCCACCACCGCCGCGGGCATCGGGAACTCGCGGGCGATGTGATCCACCACCGGCGACAGCGAGGCGACGGCCGAGCGCAGCGAGAACGCGACCAGCACGATCCCGAGCACCGCCAGGGTGCGACCGTGCCACAGCGGACGGGCGACCGGTCCGCCCGTCGTCACGAGCTCTGCGCCCCCTCGAGCCACCCCAGGTACTCCTCGGTGACCGTGCCGGTCACGTAGCGGCCGTCGAACGGACTCATGTCGAGATCGGTGAGGGAGGATCCCTCGGTGATCGCGGCCTTGAGGTCCTCGACCTCCTGATAGACCAGCCGGTCGGCGCCGAGCTCTTCGGCGATCTCGGGGATCGTGCGCCCGTACGCGATGAGCTCGTGCTTGGACGGCATGTTGATGCCGTAGACGTGCGGATGGCGGATCGGCGGCGCCGCCGAGGCGAAGATCACGGACTTCGCTCCGGCGTCGCGGGCCATCTGGATGATCTGCTTGGAGGTGGTGCCGCGCACGATCGAGTCGTCGATGAGCAGCACGTTCTTGCCCTGGAACTCGGTCGACATCGCGTTCAGCTTCTGCCGCACGCTCTTCTTGCGCACCGCCTGACCCGGCATGATGAAGGTCCGGCCGACGTAGCGGTTCTTGTAGAAGCCCTCGCGGTACTCGATGCCGAGCTTGCGGGCGACCTCCATCGCGGCGGGGCGGGACGAGTCCGGGATCGGCATGACGACGTCGATCTCGTCCAGCGGCACGTGCTTCGCGATCGTGTCGGCCAGCCGGTCGCCCATGCGCAGGCGCGACTCGTACACGGAGATCCCGTTCATGACCGAGTCGGGGCGTGCCAGGTACACGTACTCGAAGGCGCAGGGCGCGAGCACCGGGGCGGCCGCGCACTGCTTCGAGAACAGCGTGCCGTCGTTCGTGATGAACACGGCCTCGCCCGGCTCGATCTCGCGGACGACCTGGTAGTCGCCGTTCTCCAGAACGAGCGATTCGCTCGCGACGACCCACTCGTCCTTGCCGTCCCGGAGCCGCTTGCCGAGGATGAGCGGGCGGATCCCGTACGGGTCCCGGAACGCGAGCAGGCCGTAACCGGCCAGGATCGCGATCACCGCGTAGGCGCCTTCGATCCGCTCGTGCGTGCGTGCCACGGCCTCGAAGACCCGCTCGGAGTCGAGGTCGACCGTGGACGTGGTGGCCTGCAGCTCGTGCGCGAGCACGTTGAGCAGCAGCTCCGTGTCGCTGGACGAGTTCAGATGCCGGCGGTCGCGCTGGGCCATGTCGGCGGTGAGCTCGCGCGTGTTGGTGAGGTTGCCGTTGTGGATGAGGATGATCCCGTACGGCGCGTTCACGTAGAACGGCTGGGCCTCTTCCTCGCTCGACGCCGTGCCTTTGGTGGCGTAGCGCACATGCCCGAGCCCGACGTTGCCGAGCAGCGAGCGCATGTCGCGGGTGCGGAACGCCTCGCGCACCATGCCCTCCGCCTTGGCCATGTGCATGACCCCGCTGGGCTCAGCCGTGGCGATGCCTGTGGCGTCCTGCCCGCGGTGCTGCAGCAGCAGGAGCGCGTCGTAGATGTCCTGGTTGACCGGGGAATGCCCGACGATTCCGACGATGCCGCACATAGGGGTCAGTTCGCTCCGTTCGCGTAGGCGCCGACCAGACGCACCGCACCGCCGTCGACGCCCTTGGCGCCCTGCTCGAAGTCTCCGGCCGGGCGTGCCGCGACGGCGTCGAGCCGCACCGTGCCGACCTGCCAGGTGTCGATTCCGCCCGCCGTGAGCGACGCGGCGATCGCGGACGCGGATCCGGCGTCGACGACCGCGAGGAAGCCGATGCCGAGGTTCCAGGTGCCCTCACTCGATTCGAGCGTGGTGCCAGCGATGTCGCTCAGCGCGCGGAACACCGGGGCGGGCGACCACGTCGAGCGGTCGACCTCGGCCCAGGATCCCTGCGGCAGCACGCGCGCGAGGTTGGCCGCGATGCCGCCGCCGGTGACGTGACTGAGCGAGTGCACGGCACCCTCGAAGCGGTCAGTCAGGGCGAGCAGCGGAGTCGTGTAGAGGCGGGTGGGGGTCAGCAGGGCCTCGCCCCAGGTCGTGCCGAGATCGCCCGCGCGGTCGCCGTAGCCGATCCCCGCCTTGGCGAGGATGTGCCGCACCAGCGAGTAGCCGTTCGAGTGCAGGCCGCTCGAGGCGAGGGCGAGCACCACGTCACCGTCCTGCACGCGCTCGGATCCGAGGATCCGCTCCGCCTCGACGATCCCGGTCGCCGCGCCCGCGACGTCGTAGTCGTCGACGCCGAGCAGCCCGGGGTGCTCGGCCGTCTCGCCGCCGACCAGGGCGGTGCCGGTCAGCTCGCACGCCTCGGCGATGCCGCGCACGATGTCGGCGATCCGCTCGGGCACGACCTTGCCGCACGCGATGTAGTCGGTCATGAACAGCGGCTTCGCCCCGACCACGACGATGTCGTCGACGACCATGCCGACCAGGTCGTGCCCGATCGTGTCGTGCTTGTCGATCGCCTGCGCGATCGCGACCTTCGTGCCCACGCCGTCGGTGCTCGACGCGAGCAGCGGGCGGCGGTAGCCGAGCAGGGCGGAGGCATCGAACAGGCCCGCGAAACCGCCGACCCCTCCCAGCACCTCGGGTCCGTGCGTGGCACGGACGGCGGATTTCATGAGTTCGACGGCGCGATCGCCGGCTGCCGTATCGACGCCGGCCTCAGCATAGGTGCGGGAGGACACCCGGCAATCCTACCGGCGAGCGGCTGTGCCCCGCCCCGGATCCGTACCATAGGGCCATGATCGAGAAGCCGCAGTGGCTGGTGACCGAGGAGGCCGGCGTTCCGACCCTGGTCGCGCTCGCTCTGCGGCAGCGGCTGGGGATCCGCGTCCCGGTCGCACTGCCGGTCCTGCGCGACCATCCGCTGCGCGCCTTCGACGACGGCACGACGGACGACGCGCTCGAACGGCAGTGGCAGTCGTATTGGGAGATGACGGTCGAACCGGTCTCGCATCCCTCCGCCGCGCCACTGGAGCTGGTGGACGGCTTCGACACGATCGTCGCACTGCCGACCGTGGGCGCCGAGCGGCTGCGGGCGGCCATCGCCCCCCTCGCGGCCGAGGTCGTGCACTACGCCACCGAGGCGCAGCGGCGGTACGCGCGCTCGATCGCGGGCAGCGGCGATCCCTATCGCGCGTACGCCGCAGCTCTCGCGGAGTTCGAACGCGAGACCGGGCGCCGCGCGCATTCCTTCGAGCTGAACGTGCACGTGCTGCCGCTGGCCCAGCGTGGGATCTGGCGGATCGGCGCCTACAGCGTCGCGGTCACCGACCGCCTGCGGCACGACCCCGTCGACTTCGACGAGGCGATCAAGCCCATCATCGCCGAGCTGGCCTGATCCCGGGGGCTTGCCGGCGGGACTATTCGGTGACGGTCTCGCGGTCGACGCGGACGACGCGCTCGGTGCGGCGGGCGCGACGCTCCAGGATCAGCGCGACGACGCCGAACACGGCGATCCCGAGCGGAACCGTCCACAGCAGGAGGAACCCGAACACCTGGCCGAACGGGTAGGACACCTGCGTCGCCGCGGAGGCCTGGAAGCTGCCGCCGATCGTGAGCAGGAACGCCAGGACCACTCCCGCACCCGCTCCGATGCCGAGGAAGACACCCCAGCGCGGCGAACGGTGCACGCGGGCCTCGAGGGTCTGCTCTGTGCGGTGCGGCTGCGGCGTGCTCATGCCCCTATTGTCCCACGTGCGCCTGTGCGCGGCGCCGGGCCCGGGTTCTGGTCGGTGTCGGTCTGCACGTCCCGAGATCAGGAGGGTTGACCGAGATCCGGACGATTCTGCAGGATCCTCCGGATCTCGGTCACTTGTCCTGATCTGGGGACGGCTTCAGACCCGCGATCCGCCTCACGGCCGCAGCGGCAACAACCCGGTCAGGTCGGCGCGAGTGCCGGAGGCGTGGATCCGCCCGGCGGCGAGCGCCGCGGACCACGGTTCGGATCCGGTCGCGACCGCGATCCAGGTCGCCGGATCCAGCTCGACCACATTCGGCGGAGTGCCGCGGGTGTGCCGCGGCCCCTGCACCACCTGTACGGCCCCGAACGGCGGCACCCGCACCTCGACGCTGTTGCCCGGCGCCTTCTCGTCGAGCAGTTGCAGCAGGTAGCGCACGGCCGTGGCGTAGTCGGATCGCGCGGGCTTCTCCGCCGCGACGAGCGCGGCGCGGGTCGCGTCGAGCGCCGCCCGCCCGGCCGTCGTGTCGATCCTGTTCGCCATGGATCCAGCCTAGGCAGGGCACGGCGGGCATAGGCTCGGCTCGATGACTTCCTCCGCCGAGATCCCCGCCGGCGCCGGCGCGGGCAGCGCCACGGGCACCGCCGCGGGATCGAGCACGGCCGCCGGGGCGCGCGCCGATCTGCTCGCCGCAGCGGCGAAGGGCCCGCTCGGTCGTGGCGGGTTCCCCGCGGTCGAGGACGGCGCGCACCCCGCGTCGGTGCTCATCCTGTTCGGGCGTCTGGACGACGAACCGTCCGGCGCAGAGACGGCGACCGTCCCCGCCGACCTCGACGTCCTCCTGCAGCGCCGGGCCGCGACGCTCTCCTCGCACCCCGGACAGGTCTCGTTCCCGGGCGGGCGGCGGGAGCCGCAGGATCCGGATGTGGTCGCGACCGCCCTGCGCGAGGCGCAGGAGGAGACCGGACTGGATCCGGCCGGCGTGGAGATCCTCGCCACGCTGCCCGAGATCCCGCTCGCAGCCAGCAACCACCTGGTCACCCCGGTGCTCGCCTGGTGGCGTTCCCCCTCGCGCGTGGTGGCCGTCGATCACGCCGAGACCGTGGAGGTGTTCCGCGTGCCAGTCGCGACGCTGCTGGATCCGCAGACGCGGTTCACCTCGACGCTCACCCGGACTGGGCAGACCTTCCGCGCCCCCGCGTTCGACGTCGACGGCACGATCGTGTGGGGCTTCACCGCGATGGTGCTCGACGGCCTGTTCGACGCCGCCGGCTGGACGCTGCCGTGGGATCGCGCGGACGAGCGTCCGATCGTGCTCGAGGTGTGACGCCGGCCGTCATCCCGCACCGCGCGCTCGGTAGGCTGACGGGGTGAAGATCCTCGTCCTCGGTTCCGGTGCCCGTGAGCACGCGATCATCCTCGCCCTGCGCGCGGAGGAGCAGACGCACGAGATCCTCTGCGCCCCCGGCAACGCCGGAATCGCGCAGGATGCGACGCTCGTCGAGGTCGATCCCATGGATGGATCCGCCGTCAAGGACTTCGCCGACACGCACGGTGTCGATCTCGTGATCGTCGGCCCCGAGGCGCCGCTGGTCGCAGGCGTCGCCGACGTGGTCCGGGGGCACGGCATCCCCGTGTTCGGCCCCGGGAAGGCGGCCGCGCAGCTCGAGGGCTCGAAGGCGTTCGCGAAGCGGATCATGGAGGCGGCCTCCGTGCCGACCGGGCGGGCGGTGCGCGCCGCGACGGTCGCCGAAGTCGAGGCCGCGTTCGACGACCTCGGCGCCCCCTACGTCGTCAAAGCCGACGGCCTGGCCGCGGGCAAGGGCGTCATCGTGACCTCCGACCGTACGGCGGCGCTCGCGCACGCCGAGCACTACCTGCCCGGCGGGCCGGTGCTGATCGAGGAGTTCCTCACCGGCCCCGAAGTGTCGCTGTTCTTCCTCAGCGACGGCGACACCGTGCGCGCACTCAGCCCCGCGCAGGACTTCAAGCGCGCGCTCGACGGCGATGAGGGTCCGAATACCGGCGGCATGGGCGCGTACTCTCCGCTGCCGTGGCTCGATGAGCAGTTCGGCAGCGAGGCCGCGTTCGTCGACGAGGTCACCCGCGACGTGGCCCTGCCGGTGATCCGCCAGCTGGATTCCGAGGGCACGCCGTTCATCGGCCTGCTCTACGCCGGCCTGATCCTCACGCCGGACGGCGTGCGCGTGATCGAGTTCAACGCGCGCTTCGGCGATCCCGAGACCCAGGTCGTGCTGCCGCGGCTTCGCACCCCGCTGTCGCGGCTGCTGCTCGCCGCCGCCGTCGGCACGCTCGAGGACGAGCCGCAGCCAGTCTTCTCCGACGACGTCGCGATCACGGTCGTGCTGGCGAGCGAGGGCTACCCCGAAGCTCCGCAGACCGGACGCCCGATCGAGGGCCTCGCCGAGGCCGCCGCGGTCGAGGGCGTCGGCATCGTGCACGCCGCGACCGTCGGTCCCGATGCGCCGGGCGGATCCCTCATCGCAGCCGGGGGGCGCGTGCTCAACGTCGTGGCGACCGGATCCGATTTCGCCGACGCCCGCGCCCGCGCCTACGAGGCGATCGGCCGGATCCGCCTCGACGGCGCGCACTACCGCACCGACATCGCCGCCCGCGTCGCGCAGTAGCGGCCCGCACGCCGTCGGCGCGCCCTCGCAGCATCGAGGAGGCGCCGATACGGCGAGCAGTGTCAGCGCTTCACGAGGTGCTTCGGACGCTGCATGAACAGGATCCCGATCACGCCGACGAGGATCACTGCCGCCGGCAGGATCATCGACTGCGACATGGCGGTCGAGAACCCGCCGATCACGAAGGCGGGCAGCTTGCCGGTGCCGAAGTCGCCGCCGTGGCTGGCCGCCCCCGGCAGGTTCGCCTCGAGGCGGGCCTGCATGAGCGCGGCGATCGCCGCCGATCCGAGCACCGATCCGATCGTGCGGGTGGTGTTGTAGATGCCCGCGCCGGCGCCGGCCTGGCGCGGTTCGAGGTTGCGCGTCGCCGTGGTCGCCAGCGGGCCCCACATCCCCGCCTGGCCGATGCCCATGAGCGCCGACGGCAGCAGGAACATCCAGACCGGGGTGTCCGGGTTCATCAGGAGGCCGTACCAGATCAGCGCGACCGTGGTGAGGCCGAGTCCCGGCACCAGCAGCATCCGCGGGTCGACCCGGTCGAGGATCCGTCCCGCGATCGGGGCGAGCACGCCGGAGAGCACCGCCATCGGGATCAGCAGCAGCGCCGCCTGGGTCGGCGTGAGGCCGCGGGCGAGCTGGTAGAAGAACATCATCGGCAGCGACATCGAGGTCACGGTGAAGCCGACGGCCGCGATCCCGAAGTTCGCGACCGAGAAGTTGCGGTCGCGGAAGAGCTCGAGCGGCACCAGCGGTTCGCTGCGGGTCTTCGCCTGCTGCCAGATGAACACCGCCATCACGACGACGCCCGCCGCGATCATCGCCCAGATCCATCCGTGCCAGTTGTAGTGCTGGCCCTCCTGCAGCGCGAACACGATGAGGAACAGTCCGATCGCACTGAGGAAGACGCCGACCATGTCGAATCGGTGCTCGTGCGTCTTCAGACGCGGGACCAGGATCCAGGCGAGCACGAATCCGATCACCCCGACGGGCAGGTTGATGAAGAAGATCCACTCCCAGCCGAAGCCGTCCACGAGCAGACCGCCGGCGAGCGGGCCGACGAGGGTCGCGACGCCCGCCGTGGCGCCCCACAGCCCCATCGCAGCGCCCCGGCGCTCGGCAGGGAAGGTGCGCGTGATGACCGCCATCGTCTGGGGGGTCATCAGCGCGGCGCCGAGGCCCTGCACGGCGCGGAACGCGATCAGCAGCTCCAGCGAGCCGGACAGACCGCAGCCCAGCGACGCGAGCGTGAAGATGGTCAGCCCGACCAGGTAGATGTTCTTCGGGCCGAACCGGTCGCCGAGGCGCCCGGTGATCAGCAGCGGGACCGCATAGGCGAGCAGGTAGGCGCTCGTGACCCACACGACGTTGTCGAGGTTGTTGGTCTTCGGGTCGAGCGCGGCCTTGATGGCCGGGTTCGCGACGGAGACGATCGTGGTGTCCACGAGGATCATGAAGAAGCCGATGACCAGCGCCCAGAGGGCGGGCCAGGGGCTCTTCGGCTTGTGACCGACGGCGTAGGCGCCGGTCGACGTGCCGATCTGACCGGCAGAGGGTCCGTCGGCGCGGGTGGGTTCAGTCATTCTGACGTGCCTTTCGCTGGGCAGGAAGGTGTTCCGGATCCGGTCCCCACGCGAAGTCGGGGGAGGCCATCCGGGGGATGAGATCGTCGAGCCACGCGATCTCGGCCTGCAGCAGGATCCGATGGCGCGAGACTTCGAGGAGGTACTGATCGGGGACGTCACGAGCTGCGGCGCCGTCCAGCGCCTGGGAGAGGGACGCGAGCTCCTGATCGAGCAGCGTGCGACGGGTGCGGAGCAGCTCGAGGGCCTCGTACCGCTCCAGGTTGTGCGCCTCGGCGAGCGCGACGGGGAAGGTCGTGCGCCCCGTGACACCCAGCTCGCGACGCACCCAGTCTCCGACCGCAGCGTGGCCGGCCGGCGTGAGTGTGTATGTGGTGCGCTCCGGCCGATTGCCGTCGCGATCCACGCCCACCTCGTCGATGAGCCCCCGCCCGTGCAGGCGCGAGACCGTGTGGTACAGCGTGCCGTTCGTGATCGGAACGATCCGGTCGTCCCGGCGCGCGCGCAGCAGCCGCACCATCTCGTACGGGTGCATGTCGCCCTCGCGCAGCAGCGCGAGCACCATCACCCCCAGAGGGGTGAGCGCGGAGTGCTTCACGTTCACTCCCTTCGATTAGTCCATTTGAACTATACCGCTAGGACTATACGCCCATGCCAGGCACAGCACCAGTCCGCGCAGCCCGATCGGCACGCGGGAAGCAACCTACGCCGGGCTTCCGACATCGACGCCCTCGCAAGACTCCGCTTCCGGCATGAGACGCCACCCCTGCCCCGGCGTCTCATGCGAGATGTGGAGTCTCGCGTCGGCACGATAATGGACGGGTGAGCACCGCATCCGCATCTGCGCCCCTCGAACTCTCCGGCTGGCGTCACCTCTATTCGGGCAAGGTCCGCGACCTCTACGCCCCCGAGGATCCGGCCGACCGGCGCCTGCTCGTCGTCGCGAGCGACCGGGTGAGCGCGTTCGACTTCGCCCTCGAGCCGGGGATCCCGGAGAAAGGCGCCCTGCTCACCGCGCTCAGCCGCTGGTGGTTCGACCGGCTCGCCGACGGTGCGGATCCGGTCTCGAACCACCTCGTCGCCGGCGCGATACCGGCCGAGGTCGCCGACCGCGCCATGCTGGCGATGTCGCTGGAGATGCTGCCGATCGAATGCGTCGTGCGCGGCTACCTGACCGGATCCGGCTGGGCGGAGTACCAGCAGAGCGGCACCGTGTGCGGGATCCCGCTGCCGAGCGGCCTGCAGAACGGCGATCGGCTGCCCGAGCCGCTGTTCACCCCCGCCTACAAGGCGCCGATGGGCCAGCACGACGAGAACATCACGTTCGAGCGCACCGCGGAGCTGGTCGGCGCCGAGCGTGCGACGCAGCTGCGCGACGTGTCGCTCGCGGTCTACCGCCGCGCGGCCGCGATCGCCGAGGAGCGCGGGCTCATCCTCGCCGACACGAAGTTCGAGTTCGGCGTGGACGCGGACGGCGTGCTGCGCCTGGCGGACGAGGTGCTCACCAGCGACTCCTCGCGGTACTGGGACGCCGAGGCGTGGCGCACCGGATCCACGCCCACGGAGCGGATGGCCAGCTTCGACAAGCAGATCGTGCGCGACTGGCTGAGCGCGCACTGGGACAAGCAGGGCACGCCACCGCTGCTGCCCGCCGAGATCGTCGCGCAGACCGCCGCCCGCTACGCCGAGCTGCTCGAACGCCTGACGGCCTGACCGGGAGGCCGAGCCCCCGTCGATGGGCCCCGGTGCTGAGCCCGGTCGCCGAACCTGGTCGCCGAGTCCGTCGAAGCGCCCGGCCGGGGTCGGATCCCTGACCGCCTGCCCTCCCAGGCAACGCCCAGGATAGGGTTTCCCCAGCCCCCAGCCCCAACCCCGATCCCGAGGAGCACACGCATGGCCCTGTGGAAGATCCACGGCAACGGTCGCACCGTCGAACCCGGCGCCGTCGTGCGCCCGGACGAGCGCCTGAACTGGCCCGCCACGATCGCGATCGGCGTGCAGCACGTCGTCGCGATGTTCGGCGCGACGTTCCTGGTGCCGATCCTCACCGGCTTCCCCGTGCCGACGACGCTGCTGTTCAGCGGCGTGGGCACGATCCTGTTCCTGCTGATCACGCGCAACAAGCTGCCCAGCTACCTGGGATCCTCGTTCGCGTTCATCGCCCCGGTCACGGCGGCGACGGCCGCGCACGCAGTCGGCGGATCGGATGGACGCGGGGCCGCCCTCGCCGGCATCGTCGCGGTCGGCGTGCTGCTGGCGCTCATCGGCGTCGTCGTGCACACCGCGGGCGTGAAGTGGGTGGATCGGTTCCTGCCGCCCGTGCTGGCCGGCACCATCGTCGCGCTCATCGGCTTCAACCTCGCCGGCGCCGCCTACGGCAACTTCGCGAAGGCCCCGATCACGGCCACCTTCACGCTCGCGATCGCGATCCTGTTCGCGGTGCTGTTCCGCGGGTTCCTCGGCCGGATCTCGATCTTCCTCGGCGTCATCGCGGGCTACATCTTCGCGGCCTTCCGCGGCGAGCTGGACTTCGCGGCGGTCGACAAGGCCGCGTGGGTCGGGTTGCCGACGTTCCATCTGCCCGACTTCGGCACCCCTGGCGTGTGGAGCGGGATAGCGATGTTCCTGCCGGTCGTGCTCGTGCTGATCGCCGAGAACGTCGGTCACGTGCGCGGCGTCGCGACGATGGTCGAGGATCCGGAGATCAACAGGCAGACCGGCAAGGCGCTCATCGCCGACGGCATCTCGACCACCCTCGCCGGCGCGTTCGGCGGATCCGGCACCACCACCTACGGCGAGAACATCGGCGTCATGGCGTCGACCCGCGTGTACTCGACCGCCGCGTACTGGGTGGCCGGCATCGCCGCGATCCTGCTGAGCCTGTCTCCGAAGTTCGGCGCGATCGTGAACTCGGTACCGCCCGGGGTGCTCGGCGGCATCACGACCGGGCTGTACGGCCTGATCGGCGTGATCGGGATCAAGATCTGGGTGGACAACCGGGTCGACTTCTCCCGTCCGGTGAACCAGTACACCGCGGCCGTCGCGCTCATCATCGCGGTGGGCGGGTTCTCGATCGCGATCCAGGACTCCGGGTTCGTGCTCGGTGGCATCGTGATCGCCACAGTCGCCGCGATCGTCATCTACCACGGCGGCAATGCGATCGCCCGCCTGCGCCGGTCGGGGGCGGACGACCCGCGCCCGATCGAGCCGGTCGGCCCGCTCGGCGGCGACCCGGCCTGAGCCCGAGCACGCCTGAGCCCGACGCGACGGTCACGCCGACCCGCGCACCACCAGCTCGGTGTCGAGGATCGTGTGCTGCGGCGGATGCCCGCCGGAGAGCAGGTCGATGAGCACGCTCGCCATCGCCTCGCCCTGCGCGTGCATGGGCTGGCGGATCGTGGTGAGCGGCGGATCGGTCGACACGGCGACCGACGAGTCGTCGTAGCCCACGATCGCGACGTCCTCGGGGATCCGGATCCCGGCAGCCCGGAGGGTCTGCAGCGCCCCGCGCGCCATCAGGTCGCTCGCGGCGACGATCGCGTCGGGCAGCTCCCCGCCGGGCCGGGCCGCGGCGGCCAGCAACGACCGCGCCGCCTCTGCGCCGTCGACCTCGGCGTAGTCGCCGGGCAGCTCCGCGAACGGCGTGAGGCCGGCATCGGCGAGCGCCTCACGGAACCCGCGCAGCCGATCCACCGCGCCCGCCATCGACAGCGGCCCCGTGATGGTCGCGATCCGGCGCCGTCCGCCACCGATCACGTGCTCCGTCGCCAGCCGGGCGCCCGCGACGTTGTCGACGTCGATGATGTAGTCGGTGTCGCGTTCGGTCGAAGGACGCCCGCCGAAGACCACCGGCACCGCCTCGACGATGCGATCGATGAACACGTCGCTGGTGTGGTGCGACAGGATGATCGCGCCGTCCACGCCCCCGTTGCGCACGAACCCGGTCATCCGCCCGCCGGGGTCATCGCTCGCGATCAGCAGGTTCAGGATGTAGTCGGAACGGCCGACGCGATCGCTGATCCCTGCGACCACCGCGCCGAAGAACGGATCCCCGAAGAACCGCGTGGTGTCCTCGGGCACGACGAGCGCGATCGCATGCGTCTGCCGGCTGGCCAGCGACCGGGCGGCCCTGTTCGGCACGTAGTGGAGCCGCGCGATCGCGTCCTGCACGGCCGCGAGCGCCTCGGGGCTCACCGCGGTCGACCCGTTCACGACGCGCGACACCGTAGATCGGGAGACCCCGGCGGCGACCGCCACCTCCTCGATCGTCGCGCGCGCCGGTCGCGGCATCGGATCCGCCCCCCTCTGGTCCGTCATGCGCTCAGACGGCACGCGCGGCGATGATCCGTGCGTACTCCCGGCCGGAGTCCTTGACGGTGCGTTCCTGCGTGTCGTAGTCGACCCGCACGATCCCGAAGCGCTTGTCGAAGCCCCACGCCCATTCGTAGTTGTCCAGCAGCGACCAGGCGAAGTAGCCGCGCACGTCGACCCCCTCCTCGATCGCGTCGTAGGTCGCGGCGAGGTGCTCGCGCAGGAACATGGCCCGCTCGGCGTCGTGCACCTGACCGCCCTCGAGCACGTCGTCGTAGGCGGCGCCGTTCTCGGTGACGTAGAGCGGGATCATCGGCGCGTACTCCGTGCCGATCCGGCGCAGCACCCGGGTGAGCCCCTCGGGCTGCACCTCCCAGTCCATGCCGGTGCGGGGCAGGCCGCGCTCGACCCAGTGCACGTCATCGGCGGCCGGGAACGGCGAGCGCGTGCGACGGCCGGTCGCGCCGTCGCCGGCGCCGTCGTGCGGCGTGCCCTCGACGCCCGGCTGCGGTGTCCCGGAGACGAGCTCGCCGTGGTAGTAGTTGATGCCCAGGCAGTCCAGGGGCGCCGCGATCGTGTCGAGGTCACCGTCCTCGATCGCGCTCGCCCAGCGGCGCACCGCGATCGGATCCACCGCACGGATGTCCTCGACGACGTCGGCCGGGTAGGCGCCGCGCAGGATCGGATCCAGGAACCAGCGGTTGAACTGGCCGTCGATGCGGCGAGCGGCGTCGACATCGCCGGGATCGCGCGCGTCGGCCGGATCCGCGACCGTGAGGTTGAGTGTGATGCCGAGGTCGAGCTGCGGATCGCGCTCGCGCAGGGCCTCGATCGTGCGGCCGTGCGCGAGCAGGAGGTGGTGGGCGGCGAGGATCCCGTCCTCGACGCTGGTGCGCCCCGGCGCGTGCACGCCCGCCGTGTAGGACAGGAAGGACGAGCACCACGGCTCGTTCAGAGTGGTCCAGTGCTGCACCCGGTCTCCGAGCACGTCGTGCACACCGAGCGCGTAGTCGACGAACCGGTCGACCGTGTCGCGCGAGGCCCAGCCGCCCTTCTCCTCGAGCGCCTGCGGCAGGTCCCAGTGATAGAGCGTGAGCCACGGCACGATCCCGGCGCCGAGCAGCTCGTCCACGAGCCGGTCGTAGAACGCGATGCCCTCGGGGTTCTGCGCGCCGCCGTCGGGTCGCACCCGGGCCCACGACGTGGAGAAGCGGTAGGTCTGCAGGCCGAGCTCGGACATCAGCGCCACGTCGCCCGGATAGCGGTGGTAGTGATCGCAGGCGACGTCGCCGGTCTCGCCGTTGTGCACGGCGCCGGGGACGCGGGCGAACGCGTCCCAGATCGAGGCGGTGCGTCCGTCCTCGAACGCGGCGCCCTCGATCTGATATGCGGCGGTGGCGGCGCCGAACAGAAAGTCGTCGGGAAACCGTCGGAAGGATGAGTTCGCGGCGTTCATGGGGTTCGGGTGCTCCTTTGTGAGGCCGTGCGGGATCGAGCGTTCGGTCGCCAGCGTATGGGAGCGCTCCCACGGCTGTCAACGCTAACCCATGCACCCGCGTACCCTGGACCGGTGACCTCCTCGCCCGCGCTCGTCCGCGCCGAATCGCTCATCCGCTCGATCGCCGACTACCCGCAGCCCGGGGTGCTGTTCCGCGACATCACGCCGCTGCTGGCCGATCGCGAGGCGCTGCACGCGACCACCGAGGCGCTCGTCGCCCCGTTCCTCGGATCCTTCGACGTCGTCGCCGGAATCGAGGCGCGCGGGTTCATCCTTGCCGGCGCCGCCGCGATCGCCGCCGGATCTGGTTTCGTGCCGATCCGCAAGGCGGGCAAGCTCCCGGCCCCCGCCGCATCCGTCGACTACGCGCTGGAGTACGGCACCGCCACGATCGAGATGCACGACGACCTGCCGGCCGGATCCCGGATCCTGCTCATCGACGACGTGCTCGCCACCGGAGGCACCCTGGCCGCAGGGCGGCGCATCGTCGAGGAGCTCGGCTACGTCGTGACCGGGATCTCGGTGCTCTTCGAGATCGAGGCGCTGCACGGCCGCGACATCGTCGGCGACGTGCACACCGTGTTCCGGAGCTGACCGGCGCCGCGACGCGGCCGGAGCGGCGCACCCGTCGCGGCGCACCCGTCGCGGCCCGCCCGCACACCGGCCGGAGGGCCCGTGCCCGCGCGATAGACTGGCCTCTGCCCCCGCCCGCGACTTTTCGGAGCCCGTCATGCCCACCATCGTCGTCGACGTCATGCCCAAGTCCGAACTGCTCGACCCGCAGGGGAAGGCCGTCTCCGGAGCGTTCGCCCGCACCGGCGTGACCGCGTTCAGCGACGTCCGCATCGGCAAGCGCTTCGAGCTCACGGTCGACGGCGAGGTCACCGACGCCGTGCTCGCCGAGGCCCGCCGTGTGGCCGAAGAGGTGCTCTCCAACGCGGTGATCGAGGACGTCATCGGCGTCGAGGTCGCCGAATGACGGTCCGGATCGGGGTCGTCACGTTCCCCGGATCCCTCGACGACCGCGACGCGCAGCGCGCCGTCCGCATCGCCGGCGCCGAGCCGGTCGCGCTCTGGCACGGCGCGCACGACCTCGAGGGCGTGGACGCCGTGATCCTCCCCGGCGGCTTCAGTTACGGCGACTACCTGCGCTCCGGCGCGATCGCCGCGCTCTCGCCGATCATGACCGAGGTCAAGGACGCGGCCGCCAAGGGCATGCCGATCCTGGGCATCTGCAACGGGTTCCAGATGCTCGTCGAGGCGCACCTGCTGCCCGGCGGCCTGATCCGCAACGACCACCAGCACTTCGTGCGTCGCGACCAGCGCCTCACGGTCGAGAACGCCGACACCGCCTGGACCAGCGTGTTCTCCCGCGGCCAGGAGATCGTGATCCCGCTGAAGAACGCCGAGGGCGGCTACATCGCCGCGGACGAGACCCTCGACCGCATCGAGGGCGAGGGCCTGGTGGCGTTCCGGTATGCGGGCGTGAACCCGAATGGATCCCTCCGCGACATCGCCGGCCTCACCAACCCCGGCGGCAACGTCGTCGGCCTGATGCCGCACCCCGAGCACGCCACCGAGCCGGGCTTCGGCCCCGACACGTCCGCGGCCATGCGCAGCGGCGTCGACGGACTGGGCTTCTTCACGAGCGCGATCGCCGCCGTCGCCCGCATCGCGGCGTAACCTCCGTCGGGCTCACCTCGGCCGTTGTGCAGGGCTGGCCGGCTTTTATGCAGGGCCGCGGGGGTGAAACCGGTCGTTTCCGGGCCCCGAACACGCGTTTCGGGCGCCAGCGCCCCGCAGAACACACCGGCCTCCCTGCAGAATGGCCCGGCAGCCGTCGTGCCATGCCACGCTGGGGCGGTCTTACGTGCAGGAGCCAGACCGGATCAGCCGAGCGCGGGATCAGCCGAGTGCCTGATCAGCCGAGTGCGGGATCAGCCGAGCGCGGGCGGCCAGACCCCGATGAGCACGGCCATGATCACGACCGTGACGAGCTCGTGCGCGATGTTCAGCACCGTCAGCGAGCTCGGGCGGCCCTCGAACGCGTCATGCGTGATGAAGCGCGCCGCGGTGAACCCCATCCACAGCGTGATCGCCGTGACCAGCGCGGAGACGAAGAAGGATCCGCCGTAGAAATGCCAGGCGATCGCCGTCGCGCCCGCGAGCACCCAGGCCGTGAGGAAGCTGACGATCACTGTGGCGATGATCGCGAGGACCGGACTGCCCTTCGGGTGGTCGAGGTCGATATCGGCCAGGCGCGCCCACCGCGTGCCGAGCACGCCGCGGGCGTACCAGATGGATCCGACGACCATGCTCGACGCGGTCGCCAGCAGAACGGCCCAGTAGTTGATCTCGGGAATCATGATGCGCTCCTCGGGTCGATCCCGATCGCGCGTCGCGATCCGGATGCGCTCAGGGTACTCCCGCACCGGCACGCATCCGCGGACGCCACCCGCGCCGAGGCGCCCGAGGTCGCGCTCGCGACCCGGGGGCAGTATCGCGCACGGATCCTGCCCCGCCAGCGTCGAGCGGCCGCGAAGGTCGTCTCGGGTCAGGCCACCTCGCCGCGCGTCGCGGCGAGCTCCTGGCCGTACGTGCGCGCCTTCTGCTCGGCGTTCTCCTTGAGCTCGAGTGCCATGTCTGTGAAGGCGTCGAGCGCCGGGTTGACCCCGACCAGGGTGAATGGCCGCTGCACGACGCGCAGGTCGAGACCCCAGACGTCTTCCAGCACCCGGCGCAGCCATGCGGTGGAGTGATCCCAGCCGTCGCGCGGAGTGCCGGGCGCGTAGTTGCCGCCGAGCACGGTGACCAGGGTCGCCGGCTTGCCCTTCAGCGCCGTGCCCGACGGGTCGATGCGCGGGTCGGTGTAGGCGAGGTCGAACCACGTCTTGAAGTGCTGCGAGACGCCGAAGTTGTACAGCGGAACGGCGAAAAGCAGGGCTTCGGCGTCGATGAGCTCGTCGGCGAGCGTGGCGGCGAGAGCACGCGCCTCGTTCTGCTCCGCGCTGCGCTGCTCCGGCGCGACGAAGCCGGCGGTGGCCGCGGCTGGCCAGGCCGTGGCGGGAATCGGGTCGGCCGCCAGATCACGCCGGGTGACGGACGAGTCGGGGTGCGCTGCAGTCCACTCGGCTTCGACGATGTCGGCGAGCGCGCGGCTGGCGGATGTCGCGGGCATGATGCTCGCATCCAGGCGGAACAGAGTCATGAGCTACCTTTCATTTCATAGTCACTAGGTTTTTCTTAGTGATAGAGATTAACGTAGCACGAGTAGAATGCTGTCATGGCAGGTGCGGAGCAGAACGCACACATGTGTGACGCGTCGGTCACACTGGCTTTCAGCGTGCTCGGCAAGCGCTGGAACGGCATGATCGTCTCCGCCGTCGGCGACGGTGCGGCCACCTTCGTCGCCCTGCGCCGGGCCGTCCCCGGCATCAGCGACACCGTGCTGTCCGACCGGCTCGCCGAACTCGGCCAGGCGGGCCTCGTCGATCGCACGGTCGAGCCCGGCCCTCCCGTGGCCGTCTCCTATGCGCTCACCGACAGCGGCCGCGGGTTGCTGCCCATCCTCGACCAGCTCGGCAAGTGGGCGTCGGCAAACCTCCAGGCCCGTATCGGATCCTGAGCAGGCGACACGAGGCCCGCCCTTCGGATCGCACTGCAGAGCGCTCAGTGCAGGCGACGCGACAGCCTCACCAGGGGCTGGCTTCGTAGTCCTTGAGGAACACGCCGTACACGTCTTCGCCGGCCTCGCCGCGCACGATCGGGTCGTACACGCGGGCGGCGCCGTCGACCAGGTCGAGCGGGGCGTGGAAGCCCTCCTCGGCGAGGCGCACCTTCGTGAAATGCGGGCGTTCGTCGGTGATCCAGCCGGTGTCGACGGCGGTCATCAGGATCCCGTCGGTCTCCAGCATCTCCTCCGCGCTGGTGCGGGTGAGCATGTTCAGCGCGGCCTTCGCCATGTTCGTGTGCGGATGGCCCGGGCCCTTGTACCGGCGGGAGAACTGCCCCTCCATCGCCGAGACGTTCACGATGTGCTTGCGCCGCGCGGCCGAGGCCGCCATCGACGGGCGCAGCCGGCTGATCAGCAGGAACGGCGCCGTGGTATTGCACAGCTGCACCTCGAGCATCTCCAGCGGATCCACCTGGTCCACGCTCTGCACCCAGCTGTTCACCCGGTTCACATCGGGCACCAGCCCGCCGGCGTCGATCGCGGTGCCGTCCGCGTGCTTGGCGAGGGACGAGGATCCCGGCGCCATCGCCAGGCGGGCGAGCTCTTCGGCGGTGAGCGCCTGCCCTCCGCGCTCGGCGATCGTGCCGCCCAGTGCCGCGACGGAGAGCAGCGGATGCGCATCGACCGAGGCCTGCAGCGCCTCGGGGTGCGGATCCGCCGTGTGCCCGAAGGTCTCCATCTCGGGCAGCGGACCGTCCGGCAGCGGCTGCAGCTCGGCGTCGGTGAGCAGCGAATACGCGCCGGGGGAACGGCGCACGGTCTGCGCGGCGTTGTTGATGAGGATGTCGAGCGGCCCCTGGGCGGCGACCGAGTCCGCGAGCGCGATCACCTGGGCGGGGTCGCGCAGGTCGATGCCGACCACCCGCAGCCGGTGCAGCCAGTCGGCCGAGTCGGGCAGCGCGGAGAAGCGCCGAACCGCGTCGCGCGGGAACCGGGTCGTGATGGTCGTGTGCGCGCCGTCGCGGAGCAGGCGTAGCGCGATGTGCATGCCGATCTTCGCGCGACCGCCGGTGAGCAGAGCGCGCTTGCCGGTGAGGTCGGTGCGGGCGTTGCGCTTGCCGTGGCTGAACCGGGCGCAGTCGGGGCAGAGCTGGTGGTAGAAGGCGTCGACGACCGTATACGGCTGCTTGCAGATGTAGCAGTTGCGCGGCTTGAGCAGCTCGCCCGCGATCGGCGCATCGACCACGCTCGTGCTCAGGTCGAGCCCTCGCGTCTCGTCGTCGATCCGATCCGGCGCACCGGTGGCGGTCGCCGCGATGACCGCACGGTCGGCCTCGGCGATCGCGTCGCGGATCTCCCGGCGGCGCACGCGCTTGGCCGCCTTGAACATGGCCGAGGTGGCACGCCGCACGGCGACGAAGTCGGGGTGGTCCTGCTCGATCTCGTGCAGTTCGGCGAGGACGCGGAGCGTGGTGGCGAGGTCGGCGGGATCGACGCCCGCTCCGACGGCGTCGCCGGACTCGGTCGTGTCGGCGGAGCGGTCGGTCATTGTCCCGATTCTACGCGAGTCGTCCCCGCCAGCGGCGGCCCTGGGGTGCGCTGACGGGGACGACTCGAATGCGCGGCGGGGTGCGGCGGGCGCGCCAGGGCGCACCGGGGCGCCGCATGCACGGCTTGCTGCCGAGCGCACGGCATCGCGACGTGTGGATCCGGTGCACTCGGCAGGATCCGGTGCACTCGGCAGGATCCCGTGCACTGGGGGCAGGATCCCGTGCACTCGCGCAGATCCGGTGCACTCGCGCGCCGGATCCGGTGGCCGCAGGCCTACGCTCGGAGGGTGAGCTTCCTCGTGACCGTCCCCACCACCGAACTCGCCGCCGACGTCGTCACCTCCGGCCCCCTGCCCGACGGCGTCGAGGTGCACGTGTGGGACATGGCGACGCCTCCCCCGGCGCCGCGCATCGACATCGTCGTGCCGTCGTATCTCGGGCGTCAGCACCTGTCCTCCCTGGCGGACATCGAGGTCGGTCTCGTGCAGGGGCAGATGATCGGCTACGAGACCGTGATCGAGCGGATCCCCGCCGGGATCCCGTTCGCGAACGCCGCGAGCGTGCACGAGACCGCGACCGCCGAGCTCGCCCTGGGCTTGACTCTCGCCGCGCAGCGCGAGCTGCCGCGGTTCGTGCGCGCCCAGGACGCGGGCGTGTGGGATCGCGGATTCACCTCGAGCCTCGCCGACCGGCGCGTGCTGCTGGTCGGGATCGGCGGGGTCGGCAAGGGCATCGCCCGTCGCCTGGCCGGGTTCGAGACGTCGATCACGGCCGTGGCGCAGTCCGCCCGCACCGAGACGGTCGAGGGCGTGGGAGAGATCGCCGTGCACCCGCTCTCCGCGCTGCCGGCGCTGCTGCCCGAGGCGGAGATCGTGATCCTGTCGCTGCCCGGCGGGCCGGCCACGAACGGCCTGTTCGACGCGGCGATGCTGGCCCGCATGGCCGACGGCGCCCTGCTCGTGAACGTCGGCCGTGGCACCCTCGTCGACACGGACGCGCTGGTCGCCGAGGGCGGACGGATCCGTGCCGCGCTCGACGTGATGGATCCGGAACCGCTGCCCGAGGGGCATCCGCTGTGGACGCTGCCCGGGGTGCTGCTCACCCCGCACATCGGCGGCGCGTCGACGGCGATGAGCCCGCGCATCGCCGCGCTGATCCGCACGCAGATCGACCGCATGCTCGCCGGCGAGGATCCGGTGAACCTGATCCGGCGATGATGTCCGCCGGTGGCGCGCCGGACGCGACAGCCGCGGGCTCGAACCGATTCGATCCGCACGATTCCGCGGTTCCAGGATTCCGCGGATACCCCCTGTGATCCCGTACCCTGATCGCATGGCCGAGATCGAGCAGTCTTCCGCACCGGGTTCCGAATGGTGGCGCACCGCCGTCATCTATCAGATCTATCCGCGCTCCTTCGCAGACGCGAACGGCGACGGCATCGGCGACCTGCCCGGCATCACGGCGCACCTCGACGCGCTGAGCGAGCTGGGCGTCGACGCGATCTGGCTGAGCCCGTTCATGCCGAGCCCGCAGAAGGACGCCGGCTACGACGTCTCGGACTATCGCGGCGTCGATGAGCTCTTCGGCACCCTCGACGACTTCGACGCGATGCTCGCCGCCGCGCACGCGCGGGGGATCCGGGTGATCGTCGACCTCGTGCCGAACCACTCCTCCGATCAGCACCGCTGGTTCCAGGAGGCGCTGAAGGCCGCACCGGGCAGCCGCGAGCGCGCCCGCTACATCTTCCGCGACGGCAAAGGCCCCGGCGGCGAGCTCCCGCCGAACAACTGGGAGAGCGTGTTCGGGGGCGGCATGTGGACGCGGGTGACCGAACCCGACGGCACACCGGGCCAGTGGTATCTGCACATCTTCGATGTCAGCCAGCCCGACTTCGACTGGACGAACGAGGAGGTCCGCGAGGAGTTCCGCGGCGTGCTGCGGTTCTGGCTCGACCGCGGTGTCGACGGCTTCCGGGTCGACGTCGCGCACGGCCTCATCAAGAAGGACGGCCTGCCCGACTACACGCCGTCCCCCGACGGCGGATCCATGGGCGGCGACCAGGACGACGTCCCGTACTGGGGTCAGCCCGGGGTGCACGACGTCTACCGCGACTGGCACCGGGTGCTCGCGGCCTACGACGGCGATCGCGCACTGTGCGCGGAGGCCTGGCTGCCGACGCTGGAGAAGACCGCACTGTGGGTCCGCCCGGATGAGATGAACCAGGCGTTCAACTTCAACTACCTGATGACCCCGTGGGACGCGACCGAGCTGCGCACCGTGATCCGCGACTCGCTGGACGCGTTCGGCGCGGTGGGCGCCCCGAGCACCTGGGTGCTCTCCAACCACGACGTGGTGCGGCACGCGTCGCGCCTCGCGCTCACGATCGACAACCCGCAGGGCGAGGGCATCGGCCCGGCGACCGAGCCGAAGCCCGACCGCGCGCTGGGCCTTGCCCGCGCCCGCGCCGCGACGACCGTGATGCTGTCGCTGCCCGGATCCGCGTACCTCTACCAGGGCGAGGAGCTGGGGCTTCCCGAGGCGATGGAGATCCCGGACGAGTTCCGGCAGGATCCCTCCTGGTTCCGCACGAACGGGGAGCGCTACGGCCGCGACGGCTGCCGGGTTCCGCTGCCGTGGACCGCTGCCGGCCCGGCCTACGGTTTCAACGACACCGGCGCCTCGTGGCTGCCGCAGCCCGCGGAATGGGCCGAGTACGCGCGCGGCGCCGAGGAGGTCTCCGCCGACTCGACCCTGTCGCTCTACAAGACGCTGCTGCGGCTGCGTGCGGAGCGCGGTCTCGGATCCGGATCCCTCGTCTGGGAGGATCTGGGCGCCGATTCCGTGGCCTTCCGCCGCGGAGACCTGCACGTGGCGGCGAACCTCGGCGACGCGCCGCTCGCGCTGCCGTCCGGGGCGTCCATCGTGGTGCGCAGCGGTCCGCTCGACGGCGACGTGCTCCCCCCGAACACGGCCGCCTGGTACACCCTGGCCGGCTGAGGCCGGGACGCGGGGCCGGCCCTCGCGAGGCCGGCCCGCTCTGGTGTCTCATGCAGAAAGTGGAGTCTCGCGCAGGAGATGCGGCGGCTCAGACCGGCTCGACCGCGCCCACCGGAGGCTCATCGGCGCCGATCCCGCCCCGCCCGGCGCGGCCGCGCAGCGTGCCCACCGTGATCAGGTGCGCGATAAGCGTCACCCCGAGAACCGCGCCGGAGAGCAGCGGCAGCTGATCCGGCAGCGCCCCGGCCGCGAGCGCGATCCCGCCCAGGGCACTGCCCAGTGCGCTGCCCAGCATCATCGCGCTGTTGTTCAGCGCGAGCACGAGGGCGGCGACCGAGTCGGACACCATGGTGGCCAGGCGCGTCTGCGCGGTCACGCCGGATCCGCCGTTGAAGAAGGCGCAGATCAGGAACCACGCGAGCCCCGCGACGGCTCCGGCGAGCCCGGGGAGCATCAGGCCGAACCAGCCGAGCAGCGCCGCGGCGAGGACCGTGGCCACGATGACCGTCAGCACGGCCACCGGACCGCGGCGATCCGTCACGCGCCCCGACACGATGTTGCCCACGAGGCTCACGATCCCGTAGCCGAACAGGGCGCCGATCATCGGATAGCCCTCGCCGATGCGCGGGCCCAGGATGAGCGTGGCATAGGTGAAGCAGAGATAGCTCGCGCACATGAGGCCCATCGGCACCAGTAGCACGGACAGGATCGCCGGCCGGGTGAGCGGGCTCAGCGCCTCGCGCAGCGACACCGGCGGTAGGGTCAGCCGAGGAACCTTGAGCAGGATCCCGACGAGCGCGGCCGCCCCGACGCCCACCACGAGGAACAGCGGGATCCGCCAGTCCGACTGGCCGATCGCGAGTCCGATCGGCACGCCCAGGGCGGTCGCGAACAGGAACCCGCCCATCACCAGCGAGAGGGCCCTGCCGCGGTACCGCTCGGGCGTGCGGGCGATGACGTACGAGCCGATCACCGCGTTCAGCAGCGCACCGCCGAGGGCCGAGACGACGCGGCCGGCCATCGCCCAGAAGTACGTCGGGGCGAGGGCGACCAGCAGATTGCCGAGCACGAAGACCCCGAGCGCGAGCATGATCGTGGCCTTGCGCTCCCAGCGGCCGGTGAGCGCTCCGAGCACGGGCCCGGCGAGCGCGCCGGTCGCCGCGAACACGCTCATGAGCTGCCCCGCGGCGGCCGCGTCCACGCGCAGGCCGGTCGCGATCTGCGGCAGCAGGCCCGCCAGCACGTAACCGTCGATCCCCATCGAGAACGTGGCGACGGCGAGCCAGATCAGGGCCCCGGGCCGGAATCCCGCCTCGACTTCGTTCGTTCGCACCACGTCATCCAACCAGAGCGGATCGGATTGCGCCCACTTTTGCGAGGAATCCGGACGAACCGTCGGACGGCCGCCCGAGACGTCCCTCCCCGCCTCCCGGCAGATCCGCGAGACTCCAGTTTCTGCATGAGACTCAGCGGCAGGCGGGGAGTCTCATGCAAAAACAGGAGTCTCGCGAAAGAGCGGCCTCAGCCCACGACCTCGAAGGCGGCGGAGAGCAGCGCCTCGTCGCGGGAGGACGGGCCGACGAGCAGCTCGAACGCGCCGGGCTCGACGCGGCGCACGCCCGCGGCGTCCACGATGGTGCAGTCGGCGACGGGCAGTTCGATCGCGACCCGGGCGGATTCGCCGGGGGCGAGCGCGACCTGCCGGTAGGTCTTCAGCTCCTTGTCGGTCCAGCTGACGCTGGTGACCGTGTCGCGCACGTACACCTGCACGGTCTCGAGCACGGGCCGGGATCCGGTGTTGGTCACGGTGATCTCGCCGAGGATCGTGTCGCTGGCGGCGAGCGCCGACGACACCAGGGCGAGCGCCGAGTACTCCACGGTCGTGTACGACCGGCCCTCGCCGAACGCCCACGTGGGCGACTGGGTGAGATCGGCGTAGCGGTTGCCGTGCTGCCCGCGGATCTGGTTGTAGTACGTGGGCTGCTGGCCGACGTGCCGCGCGAACGAGATCGGCAGGCGGCCCGAGGGCTCGATCGCGCCGGAGAGGATCTCGGCGAGCGCCCGCCCGCCGTGCATCCCCGGGTTCGCGGCCCAGAGCACCGCGGCCGCCTTCGCCGCCGACGCGGGCAGCACGAGCGGCTTCGATGCGAGCAGCACGACGACGACCGGCTTGCCGGTCGCGATCACGGCGTCGAGCAGCGCGTTCTGCCCGCCGATGAGCTCCAGGGTCGCCGTCGAGCGCCCCTCGCCGACGAGTTCGATGCGGTCGCCGACCACGGCGACGACGACGTCCGACGCCTCGGCGGCACGCACGGCCTCCGCGATCATCCGCGGGTCGGGCTCGCACGGCACGACCACCTTCGGCCGCGGCTGGCCGTCCGGGAAGGTCGCGCCGAGCGGGTCGTCCTCGAGGGTCAGGATCTCCGCGCCCTGGGCATACCGCACCGCATACCCCTCCACGGCGCGCAGGCCATCGAGGGCGGTGGTGATCATGTCGCGCGGCTGGCCGTCCAGCCAGCCGGCCTGACCGGATCCACCCGCCCAGTCGCCGAGCTGGGTCTGCGCGTCGTCCGCGAGCGGACCGACCACCGCGATCCGGATCGGATCCACCTCCGAGAGCGGGGCGGAGGATCCGAGCGGCAGCGTGCCGTCGTTCTCCAGCAGCACGATCGAGCGGCGGGCGACCTCGAGGTTGAGTGCGGAGTGCGCGCCGGATCCGACCACCGCGTCCAGCTCGGACGAGGGCAGCCGCGGGTTCTCGAACAGGCCGAGATCGAACTTCAGGGTGAGGATGCGGGCCACCGCGGCGTCGAAGGCGTCCTCCGCGAGCAGGCCGAGTGAGACGGCCTCCAGCGCCCCCTCGTAGAAGTACGGCGTGGTCATGACCATGTCGTTGCCGGCCTTCACCGCGGCGGCCGCGGCGTGGGCGTAGTCGGGCTGCACCTTCTGCTCCCAGACCATGCGACCCACGTTGTCCCAGTCGGTGATGAGCGTGCCGGTGTAGCCCCACTCGCCGCGCAGCACCTCGCTGAGCAGCCAGTCGTTGACCGTGATCGGCACGCCGTCGGTGGTCTGGTAGCCGAGCATGAACGTGCGGCAGCCCTCGCGGGCGACGCGTTCGAACGGCGGCAGGAACCAGCTGCGCAGCTTCCGGCGCGAGATGTCGGCCTCGCTCGCGTCGCGGCCGCCCTGCGTCTCGGAGTACCCGGCGAAGTGCTTCGCTGTCGCGAGGATCGCGGTCGGGTCGTCGAGTCCGTCGCCCTGGTAGCCGCGCACCATCGCACTGGCCAGCTCGCCGATGAGGAACGGATCCTCGCCGAAGGTCTCGCTGATGCGGCCCCAGCGCAGGTCGCGGGCGATGCACAGCACCGGCGAGAAGGTCCAGTGGATGCCGGTGGCCGCGACCTCTTCGGCGGTCGCCCGCGCGACCCGCTCGAGCAGATCCGCGTCCCACGACGCCGCCATGCCGAGCTGGGTCGGGTAGATGGTCGCGCCCGGCCAGAACGAATGGCCGTGGATGCAGTCCTCACCCACGAGCAGCGGGATCCGCAGCCGGGTCTGGGCGGTGAGGCGGTTCGCGTCCAGGATCCGCTCCGGGGAGGTGTGCAGGATCGAGCCGACGTGGCGGCGCAGGACATGATCGCCGAGGTCGTCGCGGGCGTCGAGCTGCAGCATCTGCCCGACCTTCTCCTCGACGCTCATGCGGCCGAGCAGGTCGGCCACACGCTCGGCGGTGGAAAGCCCGGCGTCTTGGTACGGCGCCGAGTCCTGAAGAAGGGAGGTCATGCGGTGGTGCCTTCCGGGTGGGATCCGGCCGCGGCGGTCGCGGAGGCGGGAGTGCGGACGAGGGTCACGGCCGAGTTCGCGTCGATGCCGCGCTTCTTCAGCGCCCGCGCGCGCTCACCGGCGGAACGCAGCCGCGGGTTGACGTACTCGTCGATGCCGAAGTTGATCAGCGCCAGCGCCACGCCGAGCAGCGCGATGCAGAGCCCGGCCGGCACGTACCACCACCAGTAGTCGGGGAACGCGCTGTTCTGCTGCGCCCAGAACAGGATGGTGCCCCAGTTCAGGTTCGACACGGGGATGACGCCGATGAAGGCCAGTGTGGTGAGCCCCAGCACCGCGGCGGTCATCGTGCCGACGAAGCTCGAGGCGATGATCGCCATCAGGTTCGGCAGCATCTCGACCAGGATGATGCGGTGCAGCGGCTCGCCGTTGGCCCGCGCGGCCTGGATGAAGTCGCGGTTGCGCAGCGACATGGTCTGCGCGCGCAGCACGCGCGCACCCCACGCCCAGCCTGTCAGCCCCAGCACGGCCGCGATGACGGCGAGCGGCGGATCCTGGAACTGCGAGGCGATGATGATCATCAGCGGCAGGCCCGGCAGGACGAGGAACACGTTCGACAGCGCCGACAGCGACTCGCTCTTCCAGCCGCGCAGGTAGCCGGCGGTCACCCCGACGACGATCGCCACGACGGTGGCCATGATCGTCGCGAGGAAGCCGACCACGAGCACGCCGCGGGTTCCGTAGATGACCTGGCTGAGGATGTCCTCGCCGATGTGCGTGGTCCCGAGCAGGTGCTGCCAGGAGGGCGGCTGCAGCGTCGCGTCCAGGTGCTGCGCGTTGGGCGGGTAGGGCGAGATCCACGGGGCCAGGATCGCGACGAGAACGAAGACGCCGAGGATGATCAGGCCGGCCGCGGACTTGCGGTTGCTGAACATCGCCAGCGAGGCCCTGAGCTGGCTCCAGAACGTCTTCCTGGAGGGGGCCGACGGCGCGGCGGTCGCGAGCATCGCGCCGGTCGCCGGTGCGCCGACGCCCTCGGGCTGCGCGAGGGCGGACTTGTCTGCGGGAGTCGTCATGATCAGGCCTCCGACTGACGGGTACGGGGATCGAGGATGGCGTAGGCGATGTCGGCGATGATGTTCGCAACCAGCACGGCCATCACCAGGACCAGGAAGATGCCCTGCATCAGCGCGTAGTCCTTCGCGTTGGTGGCGCTGAGCAGCAGCAGCCCGATGCCGGGGTAGGAGAACACCATCTCCATCACGATCGTGCCGCCCACGATGAAGCCGAGCGAGAGGGCGAAGCTCTGGATCTGCGGCAGCACCGCGTTGCGGGCCGCGTAGCGCCAGAGCACCCGGCGATTCGGCATGCCCTTCGCCTGCGCGACCGTGATGTAGTCCTCGTCGAGGACGGTGAGCATCATGTTGCGCATGCCGAGCACCCACCCGCCGAGCGAGGCGATCACGATCGTGATCATCGGGAGCGCGGCGTGCGAGACCACCTGGGAGATGAACTCCGGGTTCCACCCCGGATCCACCCCGACCTCGTACGCATGCCCGGCCGGGAACCAGCCGAGCATGCTGGAGAACACGGCGATGAAGATCAGGCCGAGCCAGAAGTACGGCACCGTGCCGAGGAACGTCGTCACCGGCACGAGCACGTCCAGGCGCCCGCCGCGCCGCCAGCCGATCACGGCGCCGAGGCTGGTCCCGATGAAGAACGAGATGATCGTGGCGAAGCCGACGAGCCCGAGGGTCCACGGCAGTGCGGACGCGATCGCGTCGCCCACCGGCGCCATGCCGGTGGAGATGGAGACACCGAGGTCTCCGTGCAGCAGCATGCCCCAGTAGTTCAGGTACTGCTGCCACAGCGGCACCGAGGTGTCCAGGCCGAACAGGGCGCGCAGCGCCTTCTCGGCGACCGGCGTCAGCTGGCCCTGGCTGCGCGCCATGTACGCGTCGACGGCATCGCCCTTCATCATCCGCGGGATGAAGAAGTTGATGGTGATGGCCGCCCAGGCGGTGAACACGTAAAAGGCCACGCGGCCGCCGATGAACCGCCAGGGCACGCGGATCCCGCCCTGCTCGGCCCTCGCCGCCGTCGTGCCGACGAGCGTCGGGTCGACGGGTGCCGCATCGCCGAGCACCGCGTCGCCGGTCGCGGGTTCTGGCGCGTCCGCGGCGGCGCGGTCGGTGGGCGCGGACGTGTCGGCGCTCATCGCACGCCTCCGGAGGTCTGGGCCGACATGGTGCGGAAGTGCTCCTCGGGATCGGGGGACGCGGCGCGCAGCGCGCGGGTGTAGGGGTCCTTCGGATGCAGGATGACGTCGTCGGCGGGCCCGCGCTCGACGACCCTGCCCTGGTTCAGCACCATGATCTCGTCGCTGAAGTGCCGGGCGGTGGCCAGGTCGTGGGTGATGTAGAGCACGCCGAGCCCCTCTTCGCGCTGCAGGTCGGCGAGGAGGTTCAGCACGCCGAGGCGGATCGACACGTCGAGCATCGACACGGGTTCGTCGGCCACGAGCATCGCCGGGCGGGAGGCGAGGGCGCGGGCGATGGCCACGCGCTGGCGCTGACCTCCGGAGAGCTCGTGCGGGCGCCGCTCCATCACTGCGTCGGCATCCAGGCGCACGCGTTCGAGCAGCCGTCGCACCTCGCCCTCGACCTCCTGGCGCGGCACGACGTGGTCCAGGCGCAGGGGGCGCTCGATGTGGTGGCGGATCGAGTGATAGGGGTTCAGCGAGGCGAACGGATCCTGGAACACCATGCGCAGCTGCTGCCGGTACCTGCGCAGGCCCTTGCCGCTGCGCGGGATCGGCGCGCCGTCGAGCAGCACCTGGCCGTGCGTGGGCGTCTCCAGCTGCGTCAGGATCTTCGCGATCGTGGACTTGCCGCTGCCGGACTGGCCGACCAGGCCGATGGTCTGGTGCGAGCGGAGCGTGAAGCTCACGTCGTCCAGCGCCTTCATCTGGCCGGATCCGCGGACGTTGTAGATCTTGGTGACGCCCCGGAATTCGAGCGTGGTCATCGCACCACCACTCCTCTCTCGCCGGTGAGGCGGGGGAAGGAACGGAGCAGGTCCCTGGTGTATTCGTGCTGCGGATCCGTCCAGATCTGCTCGGCATCGGAGAGCTCGACGATCTCGCCCTCGCGCATGATGGCGATGCGATCGCTGATCTCCAGCAGCAGCGGAAGGTCGTGCGTGATGAACACCACGGAGAACCCGAACTCGTGACGCAGCTGCGAGATCTGCTTGAGGATCTCGCGCTGCACGAGCACGTCCAGCGCGGTGGTCGGCTCGTCCATCACCATCAGCTGCGGGCGCAGCGCGAGGGCCATCGCGATCATGACGCGCTGGCGCATGCCTCCGGAGAGCTCGTGCGGGTAGGAGCGCCGTCGCTGGCCGCCCACCTTCACGATCTCCAGCAGCTCGACCACCGCGGCGCGGCGCTCCGCCCGGCTCATGCCGGGGCGATGCACCTGGAACACGTCGTCCAGCTGCGAGCCGATGGTGGCCACCGGGTTGAGAGCGTTCATCGCCCCCTGGAACACCATCGAGATCTTGTTCCAGCGGAAGCGGCGCATCTGCTCGACGTCGAGCGTGTGCAGATCGATGTCCTCGCCGCTCTCGTCGTGGAAGACGACGCTGCCGCTCGTGATGACGGCCGGCGGCTTCAGCAGCCGCTGCACGCCGTAGGCGAGCGTCGTCTTGCCGCTGCCGCTCTCGCCGGCAAGGCCCACGATCTCGCCGCGCCGGATGTCGAGGGTGACGTTCTTCACCGCTTCGACGGGGGGATCCACGTCGTACACGACGGAGAAGTCGCGCACGGTGAGGAGGGATTCAGTCATGAGGAGGATGCTTTCGGGCTCGTGGAGGTCGGGCTCGGGAGGGCGCGGGATGATCCCGCACCCTCCCGAGACGTGCCGGGGTTACTTGACCGGCTTGAGCTTCATGAGCACCTGGACGGCCGTCGCCTGCGTCGGGTCGGCGGTCGCGTACTGATCGGTCTCGCTCGGCCACCCGGTGAACGCGCGGGTGTTGTACTCGGCCAGCTGCGGGTGGGTTCCGATCGGGATGGCCGGGACGTCGTCGACGAAGATCTTCTCGATCTTGTGGAGAGCCGCGGTGCGCGTGGCGTCATCCGAGGCCTGCGCGTACTCCTTGAGCAGCGCCGTCGCCTCGGGGTTGCTGTAGCGCCCGAAGTTGTCGGAGACCTTGCCTCCGGCGGCCTGATCGATGTAGGCGCCGTTCATGACGTCGTCATAGATGTGCCACGGGTTGGATCCGGATCCGGTCCAGTGCAGGGCCGCGTCGAAGTTGCCGGTCGCCATGTTGGTGAACCAGGTGTCCGCGTCGGGGGTCGCGACCTTCGCGTCGGCGCCGAGCGTGCTCTTGATCTGCGTCGCGACCAGCTGGATGCCGGTGACGTAGTCGTTCCAGCCTTGCGGATCCTGCAGCGTGAAGGACACCGGGTTGCCGGACGGATCGATCAGCGCGCTGTCCTTCCAGGTGTATCCGGCGTCGGTGAGCACCTTCTTGGCACCCGCGACATCGATCGAGAAGGTCGTGTTCTTGTACTCGGGGGCGATGTACTGGTCACCGGTCGGCTGAGGGATGCCGGTGACGTTCGTGAGCTCGGGGCCGGCGTTGCTGCGCGCCTTCTCCGCGTGCGCCTTGCGGTCCACGACCATGTTCACGGCCTTGCGGAACGCGACGTCGTTGAACGGCGCCTTCGTGGTGTTCACCAGGATCATGTCGGGGCTCAGCACGTTCGCGCCCCAGAACACGTTGTGCTTCGGGTCCTTGTCGACGTAGTTCGTCTTGTAATCGGTGATGAAGATCTGCGCCCAGTCGGCCTCCTTGGTCTGCAGCGCACGCAGCAGGCCGGTGTTGTCGTTGTACTCGAGGTACTTCAGCTGCGCGACCGGGACGGTGCCGCCCCAGTAGTCGGAGCGGGCCTTCAGCACGACGCCCTGCGAGGAGAAGCTCTTGATCGTGTACGGCCCGGTGCCGATCGCGTCCTTGACCGGATCCTTCGACGGGTCGGCGATGTCCTTCCACTGGTGCTCCGGGACGATGCTGACCTGCAGCACGTCGCCCTGCTTGACGAACTTCGACTCGCTGAAGGTCATCACGACGTTGTCGCCGTCCTTCTTGATGTCGGCCAGCTTCAGGCCGCCCGTGTCCAGGGCGGGCGTGTTCTTGATCATCGTGTACGTGAAGATGATGTCGTCTGCGGTGAACGGCTTGCCGTCGTTCCACTTCACGTTCGCCCGGGGGGTGACGGTGAGCTGCGTGTAATCGCTGTTCCACTCGACCTTCGAGGCCAGCCACGGGGTCGTCTCGTTCTTGCCGACCGGGTTCACCATCGCGAGCGGTTCGTAGATCATCCGGTCATAGCCGAGCGACGGGCCGGAGCCGGTGCCGATGAACGGGTTGTTGATCTGCGTCGCGAGGACGGCGGCGCCGTCCGGCTTCGCGATCGTGAGCGAGCCGCCGCTCGCCGCCGACGAGCCGCCACCGGAGCCCGTCGAGCAGCCGGTCAGCGCCAGGGTACTGAGGGCCGCGAACGCCGTGAGGGCGAGCAGGGTCTTCTTGAGCCTCATTGCTTCTCCTTCGTGAGGGGACACGGTCATCGTGCCACCTGGGTTGACGCAGGGTTTCCGGCCAGGTCGGAAATTAACTTACTGTCGAGAAAGTAAGCTTTGCTGAAAGCTACTCGACGTTAGTCTGATTTGACAAGAAGAGGTGGGGAACGAAATGGTCACGACGACCTCGTCAGCCGTCAAGTCTCGACCGGAGACCGAGCGCAAGCGCACCGAGATCCTGAAGGCTGCGATCGAGATCTTCGGCGCCAAGGGATCCACGAACGGCACGCTCGCCGACATCGCGGAGCAGGTCGGCATGACCCATGCCGGGGTGCTGCATCACTTCGGCTCGAAGCAGAAGCTGCTGCTCGAGGTGCTCGCCTACCGCGACCAGAGCGATGTCGCCGAGCTCGCCGAGCAGCACATCCCGAACGGCCCCGCCCTGTTCGCGCACCTCGTGCGCACCGCGTTCGCGAACGCCCTGCGCCCCGGCATCGTGCAGGTCTACACGGTGCTGTCGGCCGAGTCCGTCACCGACCGGCATCCGGCCAGGAGCTTCTTCGAGGATCGCTACACGGTGCTGCGCAGAGAGGTCGTCGCCGCGTTCGGCGAGCTGTGCGCGCAGGAGGGCGTGACCGACACCGACACGATCGGACACGCCTCCGCGTCGATCCTCGCGGTCATGGACGGCCTGCAGCTGCAGTGGCTGCTGGATCCTTCGGCGGTCGAGCTGGCCGAGGCGAGCGAGTTCGCGATCCAGGCGATCGTGAACGGCGTGCTGCGCCCGGGACCCCGCATTGGCACGTACGTCGCAGACTGACCCCGGCCCCCCGATCCGCCCCCGATCCGCGAGACTCCCGATTGCGCATGAGACTGCGTGACCGGTCTGGCGTCTCCTGCGAGAAGTGGAGTCTCGCGGATAGGCTCGGCGGCATGACGATCGACCTCGAAGCGCTCTTCATCGACCTGCACCGCAACCCCGAGCTCTCGTTCCAGGAGGTGCGCACTGCCGCCATCGCCGCCGGGCACCTGCGCGATCTGGGACTGGACGTCACCGAGGGCATCGGGCAGACCGGCGTCATCGGCGTGCTGCGCAACGGTTCTTCGGCGAGCACCGCGGCCGGACCCGTGGTCTGGCTGCGCGCCGACATGGACGCGCTCCCGGTGGTCGAGGAGTCCGGGCTGCCCTATGCGAGCACGGCGATGGGCGTGGATCCCGAGGGCCACGAGGTCGGCATCATGCACGCGTGCGGCCACGACATGCACGTCACGGCGATGATCGGCGCCGTCGAGGAGCTCGTGCGCACGAAGGACGAGTGGTCGGGCACCGTGGTCGTCGTGATCCAGCCTGCGGAGGAGTACGGCGCCGGTGCCCGCGCGATGCTCGACGACGGCGCGCTGGACCGCTTCCCCCGCCCCGACGTGGTGCTCGGCCAGCACGTCACCCCGTTCCCCACGGGCGTGATCGGCGTGCGCCCGGGACCGCAGATGTCGGCCTCCGACGGCCTGCACGTGGTGCTGCACGGACGCGGCGGACACGGATCCCGGCCGCACTCCACGATCGACCCGATCGTGATGGCCGCCGCCACCGTGATGCGCCTGCAGACCGTGGTGTCGCGCGAGGTGGATCCGCACGACCTCGCCGTGGTGACCGTCGGCGCGATCCACGCCGGCACGAAGAACAACATCATCCCCGCCGAGGCCACGCTCGAGCTGAGCCTGCGCTACCCCGACGACGCACTCCGGACGAAGGTGCTGGCCGACGTCGAGCGGATCATCCGGGCCGAGGCCATGGCCTCGGGGGCGACCGAGGATCCCACGATCGAGACCCTGCACACCCTCCCCGCCACGATCAACGACGCCTCCGCCACCGAGCGGGCGACCGCCGCGTTCCGTGCCGCGTTCGGGGACGACCGCGTGATCGATCCCGGCCTGTTCACCGGCAGCGAGGACGTGTCGTGGTTCGCCCGCGACGCCGGCGTCCCGCTCGTGTTCTGGTTCTGGGGCGGCGTCGATCCGGCCCGCTACGCCGCGGCCGTCGCGGCGGGCACGGTCGACAGCGAGATCGCGACGAACCACTCCCCGTTCTTCGCGATCGAGATCCACCCCACGATCGAGATCGGCGTGCGCGCTCTCACAGTCGCGGCGCGCGAGTTCCTGGGCTGAGCCGCAGGGCCTCTTGCCCTGCAGAATGGCAACACCAGCACTGCAGAACGGCAACGAGAGAAAGATGCGGCTGAGGTTTCCGGAATCCAGCATCCCGACCGCCTCCGCCCGCTGTTGCAGCTGTTGGCCATGGAGAGTGCGTCGGAATTCGTCGCCGCGTCCTATGCGCGCAGGCTCGATGTGCCGTCCCGCAGCATTCCGAACTATCTCTGCGCACTCCGCGACGTGTTCCTCGTGCGGGAGCTCTCCGCCTGGGGGAACAATCTGAGCGCGCGAGTCGTGTCCAAACCGAAAGTCACGATCGCCGATCCTGGCCTCGCCGGAGCCTTGGCCGGAGCCGACGTCACCGGGCTGGAGCGGGACGTCTCGAGCGCCCTCACCGGCGGTCTGGTGGAGGGATTCGTCACCTCGGAGCTGGCCAAGCAGCGAACCTGGTCCGCGATCGATTATCAGATGTCGCACTTCCGCGACAGCACAGGACCAGAGGTCGATCTCGTTCTCGAGAACCCTCGCAGAGAGGTCGTCGCCATCGAGATCACGGCGTCGACCTCTCTCACCGGACGACAGTTCCGCGGATTGGACTTCCTCAAGGAGAAACTCGGCGAGCGCTTCATCGCCGGGATCGTGCTGTACACCGGCACCCGCGCGCTGCCCTTCGGGGATCGCCTCTGGGCGCTGCCGATCGGCTCGCTGTGGCGAGCGCAGCCTGCCTGAGGGGGCGCGCTCGTCGCCGTGCTCAGACCTCGACGGTCATCGAGGGGAGGGCTGCGAGCGGCGCGTGCGCCTCGCGGTGCAGCTGCTCCATGCGCTCGTCGAGCTCGGTCGCCGCATCGGCCGCGGCCGTCAGGCTGTCCACGAGGTGCGCGGGGACCTGCCCCTGGAACTTGTAGTGGATCTTGTGCTCCAGGCTCGCCCAGAAATCCATCGCGATCGTGCGGAACTGCACCTCGACCGGCACCATGATCGGGCCGGAGGAGAGGAACACCGGCACCTCGAGGATCGCGTGCAGGCTGCGGTAGCCGTTCGCCTTCGGGGTCGCGATGTAGTCCTTCACGATGCGGACGGTGATGTCGTCCTGCGCGGTGAGCAGATCGAACAGCCGGTAGACGTCGGCGACGAAGCTGCAGGTGACGCGCACACCGGCGATGTCCGTGATGTGCTCGCGGATCGAGTCGAAGTCGGGCTCGATCCCCCGGCGCGCGACCTTCTCCACGATGCTGTCCGGCGACTTCACCCGGCTCTTCACGTGCTCGATCGGGTTGTAAGAGTGGTGATGCGCGAACTCGTCGCGCAGGATCGAGATCTTCGTCTCGATCTCGCGCATCCCGAACTCGTACTCGTGCAGGAACCGCTGGAACTCGTCGCGGAGCTCCCGCGCCTCGGTCAGGGTCTGGTGCAGCGTTTCGTCATCGACGGGGGCCGTGCTCATACCCGCGACGCTACGCACTCGGCGTTCGGATCTCCTGTGTGTTCGTTCTGAGCGGATCCAGGATCCGGCAGGCGCGGAGAGCGCTCTCCGCGCCTGCGCGGTTACCCGCTTCCGACACGCGCGGGCCCGACGACGGCAAAGAGGGGTGCGTCCCGTAGCGTGGTGTCATTTCCCGCGGGGTTCTCGTCGTCGGAGACGGTGAAGGGCC